>NZ_CP029151.1:207500-262500 GCF_003095655.1 Dokdonia sp. Dokd-P16 | reverse complement strand
CAAAAGTTATATTTTGAGACACTTCATCCAAAAGTAGGTTTTTAAGACTCAATATTTTATCGAAGTAATAAATTCTGTCTATTTCATCACGAGATTCTGAATCTATAGAGACTATAGCTTTGTCATTGTCAAAATCAAATTTGAGGTTTAAATCTTTGACTCCAGTATTGTACAACAACCATTTTCTAGGGTATCTCTTCCCGAAGAAAATCCAAAATTGTTTACGTATTTCTTTAGACTCTTCTCTTGTGAACATTATAGAAAATATGCTATTATTATGCCTAGCAATATTACGGCTAGTTTTGACGCATTAAACTGATGGTTTTTTGAAGATTCAAATAGAATAGTAGTAGAGACGTGTAATAGTACACCTACTACAAATGCATTTACATAGGTGCTATATTCTTGTAGAAATATGAATTGTGACTTTAAAAATGCTCCTATTGGTGTCATTAATCCAAAGAGGATAAGAAATATACTAGAATTTAGATTACTCATTTTAGAGTTAAATAAAAAGGCCGAAATAATAATGGCAATTGGAATCTTGTGGATGACCACTCCATAAAGTAAATCCTGATTATCGGCTATGGGAAAACCTTCAATTACAGAATGTAGACACAAACTTACAAATAGTAAGAAAGGGAAGCTCCCTTTATCTTGATGATGCATGTGGCCATGTTCAGCTCCTTTAGAACCAAATTCTAATAGTATTTGAACAAGTAATCCAGCCATAATGTAGATACCTACATTATTCGTGCTTTCACTATAAACTTCAGGTAAAAATTCAAATATGATTACTGATAATAGAAAAGCGCCGCTAAAAGAAAGCAAAAGCTTGATGCTATTATTTACTATAGGCTTAAAAATAAGCGCAATAGTGAATCCAATAATAACTGCGAGAATGGGTAATATAATTGCTAACAAATGGTTAGATATTTTGCGGTGTTAAGGCGATAAAATTAACGTATTTTTGCGGTATATGAGCGAGACAAGTCAAAACTTTAAGATGGTAGCCAAAACGTTTTTTGGCTTTGAAAATATTTTAGCTGAGGAACTACGTAATTTAGGCGCAGGTAATGTGCAAATAGGCGTACGTAATGTCTCTTTTGAAGGGGACAAAGGATTTATGTATAAGGCAAATCTTTGCTGTCGTACAGCTATAAAGATTTTAAAGCCTATTGCTGAGTTTAGGGTGATGAATGAAGACGACTTGTATCGTCGCATGCAGAGAATCAATTGGCGTAAATATATGGATGTGAATACTACGTTTGCAATAAATGCAACCGTAAGCGGTCCTACATTTACCCATTCTCAGTATATCTCATTTAAGACCAAGGATGCTATTGTAGATAAATTCCGTCGTGAAGAGAACGTAAGGCCTAATGTGGATACAAAACATCCAGACCTTCGTCTCAATGTACATATACAAGATAATTGGTGTACTCTATCTTTAGATAGTAGTGGAGCTTCTCTTCACCATAGAGGTTATCGTACTGCTACAAATATTGCTCCTATTAATGAGGCACTTGCTGCTGGGCTAATAATGATGAGCGGATGGTACGGACAGTCAGATTTTCTTGATCCTATGTGTGGTTCTGGTACTATGTGTATTGAGGCCGCCATGATAGCATGTAATGTCCCTGCAAACCTTAATAGAAAGGAATTTGCTTTTGAAAAATGGGGAGACTGGGATGTAGATCTCTTTGAACTCATTGAAGCATCGGCTCTAAAGCGTGTTAAGGATTTTAGATATAAAATCACGGGATATGATAAAGCACCGTCGGCTGTGGAGAAGGCAAGAGAGAATGTTAAGAATGCTCAGCTATCTGATTTTGTAACTATAAAAGAAGAGAATTTCTTTAAGACTGAGAAAGAAGGTAGTGATTTCTTGCAGATGGTATTTAACCCACCATATGGTGAGCGTTTACCTATTGAGATGGAAGAATTTTATAAAGAAATAGGAGACACTCTTAAATCTGGATATCCTGGATCTCACGCTTGGATGATTACATCAAATATGGAATCATTAAAACATGTAGGACTTAGACCGAGTAGAAAAATTAAATGTTTCAACGGTAGTTTAGAGAGCAGACTTGTCAAATATGAAATGTACGAGGGAAGTAAAAAAGCTAAATACCTAGATAGGGAAGAGGAGTAGTTCGTTTTCGCGAAAGCGTAAATAATTAGTTTTTGAAAATAGGGATTAGATATGATAGTGTATATCCATAACCTACGCCTATAGGAGTGCCTTCTGTGAGTTCTCCGAATCCTGGTATATATAAGTTAGAGTAGCCGTCTGGGTCTGTAGTTGTAACAGTTCTTTTTAATTGTGCGTTGACCCCTAGGTAGATGTTGCTAAATAATTCTACCTCTAAGCCAATTTTGAGTTCGAGCCAAGTGGCATTGAGACCTTTGAATTCTTGACTTATTGACCTAGTGTCATCACCAAATACTGGATTTGTGGTGTAAATTGTATAACTCTCTAGCTCCTGACTAAAACTAGAGAAACCGGCTCTAACACCTGCGTAAATGAGATTGTTCATCCCAAACCAGTTTTCATAGGTATTATAATTGAAACCTGCTTTAATGTAACTTCCGCTTGTGGTATTCTCAAGATTAGGGAGGTCAGAGTTCCAGGTTTCGTTACCTATTTCTGCAGCAACATAGTAATTCTTCTTAAGTCTAAAGTCTGCAACGAGTTCTAGTCCTTTGTAATTATCGTCTAGAAAGGACCTAATAGGTTTAGAAATATCCACACCAAGGCGTAAACCATAGTAGTCTGCAGGAGCAGTGATAGAATCACTAGCAGTATTTTCTATAGACGTTTTTTGAGCTCTTACAGAGCTGGTGAAAACGGTGAGAATTATACTAGTGAAAAATAGAAATATGTGCTTCAGTTTGATCATTAACCGTTGGGTTTTCAATATCTATATTTTGTATCCATGCTCCATCTTGTTGAGGATCATTTGTATTTTGTAAATCGTCATATACTACTCTAAAGCCACATGCTTTATTTACAAACTCATCTGTGACGGTGTAAGTGAAAGTTAAAACATCCGTATTGGCTTCTTCCTCATCATCTTCGGCAGTATTGATAGTAAATGAGTACGTTGTGAGTTCGTCATTTGTACGTAAAGGAATTTCTATACTTTCTAGGTTTACGAGCGCTAGCACTTCGTTTACCTCTTCATTAACAATTGTTGAGACCGTTAGATTATTAGGAGCTTTTAATAATGTTGGGTTATCTACATCATAAAACTCAATAATAAGTAACGGAGTAGTGGGAGTAGTCTCTGCACAGATATCATCTCGTTCGCAAGAACTCTGTCCAAAACTGGCACTTATTATTAATATTAAAAGTAGCTTTCTCATATTATCTCTTTTCAAGCAACACTACATTCTCAACATGATGAGTCTGCGGGAACATATCTACAGGTTGAACCTTAGTTACTTTGTAGGTATCATCTAATAACGCAAGATCACGTGCTTGTGTTGCGCTATTACAACTCACATACACCACTTTTTCTGGTGATATGTTTATAATTTGCTGTACAACGTCTGCGTGCATTCCATCTCTAGGAGGATCTGTGATAATAATATCTGGAACGCCATGGGCATTTATAAATTCTGTATTGAATACTTTCTTCATGTCACCCACAAAAAACTCTGTATTCTCAATGCCATTAAGCTTTGCATTTTCTTTAGCAGCTTCAATTGCATCTAGTACAGCTTCTACACCAATCACTTTTCTGGCTTTCTTGGCTACAAACTGAGCAATAGTACCGGTTCCAGTATATAAGTCATACACTAATTCATTACCACTAAGTCCAGCAAAGTCTCGCGTGATTTTGTAAAGTTCGTAAGCTTGTTTTGAATTTGTTTGGTAGAATGATTTGGCATTAATTTTAAACTTAAGACCTTCCATTTCTTCAAAAATATGATCTCTTCCAGAGAAGCATATAACTTCTTGATCATAAATAGTATCGTTCCCTTTACTATTTATTACATATAATAGCGAAGTTATTTCTGGCCAAGTGTCTTTTATATAGTTAAGGAGTAATTCTCTATTCTCAGTTTCTTCCTTAAAGAATTGAATTAACACCATTAACTCACCATTAGATGATGTGCGTATCATTAGTGTACGAAGGAGTCCATCTTGATTACGAGCATTATAAAATGCCATATTATTTGCAGTTGCAAATTCTTTTATACCATTACGTATGGCATTACTAGGATCACGTTGTAAGTGACATTTGTCAATATCAAGTATTTTATCCCACATTCCAGCGATATGGAAGCCTAGGGCATTTCTATCTTCAATGACTTCATCACTTTTTATCTGTTCAAGTGTAAGCCATTTTGAGTCAGAAAAGCCAAACTCCATTTTATTGCGATAAAAGTATTGTTCTGAGCTCCCAGCGATAGGTGTAAGCTCGGGAAGTTCTATTTTACCTAAGCGTTTTAGGTTGTTTTCTACCTCTTGCTGTTTGTATTCTAGTTGAAACTTGTAATCCATGTGTTGCCATTTACAGCCACCACATGCATCAAAATGCTCACATTGAGGTTGAGTACGCTTTCGCGAAAGCGTTAAAACCTCCGTTGCCGTTCCCTCATAATAAGCTTTACGCTTCTTTGTAGTTTGTACGTTTACAACATCACCAGGTACTGCATTATTGATGAAAATTACTTTTCCATCTGGCGCGTGACCGATAGCTTTACCTTTTGCACCTGCATCTGTTACAGTAATATTCTCAAAAACCTGTCTGTTTTGTTTACGTCTTCCCATAGGCGCAAAAGTAGGACTTATATCAAAACCTTAATTGATTAAAAGCAGTTTTTTATAAAGCAGTATCCATACAGTATGAAGAACACCTAAGTTATACACATAAGACAAAAAAAAGGCTACTTTAATTAAAAAGTAGCCTTAAGAACAAAATTGATTAGTGCTTAATCAATTTTATTATCAAACTTATTTAAGATCTTCTTCATATGATGACCTGCAGCTTCGCGTCCACCTAGTCCAAAACTTAATACTATTGTGAGTGCAATAGTACCTAATGTAAGTCCAAAAGCAAGATTGATGATTTCATCTGCAATCCCCATCGTGTTAAGACCTATTGCAAGAAATATAGCAATAATCGCCATGCGTACAATAGATGCCAAAAATGCGTTTTCTTTTACAGCCATATTTTTATATACAATACTAGCGATCCAATTACCAATTACTAAAATCACGAGGCCAAAAAGAATCTTGCCGCCATACACATTTACTGTTGCAAGTATTTCTGAAAGTTGGCTAAATTCAAGTTTTTCTACTGCTGTAGTGATACCAAATAATACTATAAAGAAATACACAATGTTACCTATGAGGTTTACCACATTTACACTGCCAACCATTTTGTCTAGTTGGATTTTTTGAAGTGTTTCATTCATATTCATACCATTAAGAATATCCTTAACAAGAGAACTTAAGAAACGTGCACCTATAGTGAAGGCGATAAGTATGATTGCTGCCGTAGCAATTTTAGGGATAGCTTCCATAAAGCTCGATAGCATTTCTGTAGCAGGTATAGAAATAGCATCCATTCCTAAAATATTAAGAGCAACTATAAGTAATGGAATGAAAATAAAGATAAATACTATCTTCTTTAAAATATTTACAACATCAATCTTCGTTGAAATTTTGAGTTTTGGAAGAAATTTACGAATAGTATCTCCTGACATTCCAACAAACTCAGCAATAATAGTAGCCAGCATATAACCAATGTAGCCTACAAGACCAGCACCTACAATTTTAGGTATGAAGCCTAGGAAATCATCAAGCATATTTTTAAGAGGATCTAAGGCAGATGTAAGTCCTAATCGTCCTAGTACAAGAGTAAATACAAATATCATAACAAGTAGGTATACTAGTTTTGATATAAATTTCGACAGAGTGATATTCTCACTCTTTAGTTTTTCATCAAGCCCACTCTTTTTAATAATATTTGCGGTGAGTTTTTTGAGTAGTTTTGCTATAAAAATACCAACTATAAGTAGTAGTATTGCAATAAGCGCATTGATTAGATAATCACCGCTCGTTAAGTTTCTTAGTAAATCGTTGAGATAGTTCATTTTGATTAATTATTTTAGTTTTTTCAAAAGTAAACTGTCTGTAAGTGAAGACTACTTTATTTCACTTATCATGTAATGATATCGATTAAGTGTTTTGTTTTTTCGATGTAATACATTAATTTAAGCATATACGTTTTATGGGGTTGATTTCTTACCTCTAGCTTTAAGCACAAATTAGGAATTGTAGATTACTATCTTTAAAATATTATTATTATGGCCACTGTTGATCAACTTTCTTCACAAGAGGCAATTGCATTAGAAGACAAGCATGGAGCACACAATTATCACCCACTTCCTGTGGTTTTAAGTAAGGGAGAAGGCGTTTATGTGTGGGACGTAGAAGGAAAAAAATACTACGACTTTCTATCTGCTTATTCTGCTGTAAACCAGGGACACTGTCACCCACGCATTGTAAATGCAATGACAGAACAAGCAAAAACACTTACGCTTACTTCGCGTGCTTTTTACAACGATACCTTAGGACCGTACGAAAAATATGCTACAGAGTATTTTGACTTTGATAAGCTATTACCTATGAATACGGGAGCAGAAGCTGTAGAGACAGCTATTAAGCTTGCGCGAAAATGGGCTTACGAGAAAAAAGGAGTTGCAGAACACGACGCTCAGATTATAGTTTGTGAAAATAATTTTCACGGAAGAACAACGACTATAATTTCTTTTTCTAACGATGAAGGCGCTCGTAAAAACTTCGGACCATATACTCCAGGATTTATTAAAATAGCTTATGATGATGTTGATGCGCTAGAAAATGCCCTTAAGTCACATAAAAATATTGCAGGTTTTCTAGTAGAACCTATCCAAGGTGAAGCAGGTGTTTATACTCCTGCAGATGATTATATGCGTAAGGCGCAAGCTTTGTGTAATAAGCATGAAGTACTTTTTATAGCTGATGAAATTCAAACAGGAATTGCACGTACTGGTGGATTACTTGCGGTATGTGGTGATTGTTCTTGTGAATCTCACTGTGAGAAACAAGAAGATACGTATGCTCAGCCTGATATATTAATTCTAGGAAAAGCACTCTCTGGAGGTGCATACCCAGTATCTGCCGTGCTAGCAAATAATCACATCATGGAGGTAATAAAGCCAGGGCAGCATGGGTCTACCTTTGGTGGTAACCCAATAGCTGGAGCAGTAGCCACAGCAGCATTAGAGGTTGTAAGAGATGAACATCTTATACAGAACGCTCGTAAACTAGGAACAATTTTCCGTGAGAAGATGCAGGAGTTTGTAGATACTAGTAATATTGCAACACTAGTACGTGGTCGCGGCCTACTGAATGCTGTAGTCATTAATGATACAGAAGATAGCTCAACAGCTTGGGATATATGTATGGCGCTACGTGATAATGGACTTCTTGCAAAACCAACGCATGGTAACATTATTCGTTTTGCTCCACCATTAGTAATGAATGAAAAACAATTATTAGAGTGTACTGATATAATAATCAACACGCTTAAGCAGTTTGAGAAATAGATTGCTCTAGTTTCAAATAAAAAGCCGTTAGGATTATTAATCCCAACGGCTTTTTTGCTTTCATGATTTAGCAAAAAAAAACACGTCGTGAGACGTGTTTAATGTTTGTTCAAGAATAATAAGACTATTGTCCCATTCCTGCTTGTTCCATTTGTTGTTGTTGCCATTCTTGCATGCCTTCCATTCCTCCAAACATAACAAGCATAACTACTATCATTAATAAAGTTAATACACCTAAAACTAAACCAATAATAGCGATAATTCTTGCAGTTTTAAGCTGTCCATAATTATCATAGCTATCAGGTGATAGTAAGTATGTTTTCTTGTCTTTGTTTGCTAAAAATAAGCCTATTCCAGAGAGTAGAACTCCTCCTATACCCCAAGAGAAGCAGCAAGCTATGAATGATACAATCCCTAATACTAGAGAAATAGTTACATTAGGCAGTTTACGATTTTCCATTTTAATTTTTGATGTTTAGTTAATTGATTAGTTAGTCATTTTTATTGTGTAGCTAATAATGATAGTAGCGACCGTCAATATAGCTAAAAATATTACACCTTTATTTGCAAATTTTAAATTTGTAAACTGATTGAGCATTAAAAAACCCAGCAATGCTATCAAAGGATAGATTGCTGGGTACATATAAAATGCTTCTATAAATTCTCCTTTAAAAAGGAGAGAAATGGATCTTTGAATACCGCAGCCCATGCATTCAAAACCTAAATATTTCTTGTTCAGGCAGGGCAACATGTATTCATCCATAGGTGTCTTTTAATTTACTATACTAATTTTACGTCCTTTTGTAAGTCCGTCGCGAGTTGTAAATTTAACTACATATATGCCTGTTGCCAAGTTTCTTGTAGGAAAAGTATATTCACTCTGGCCACCTAAGTTTATCTCATTAAAGATCTTTTTTCCAGATAAATCAAATAACGTTACATCCTCAACAACAATGTTATTTGGGTTATAAATTTCAAGTTGGTTGTTAATGTTGTTCTGTATAATGGTAAAAGATTCAAGAACGCTTTCTTCAATAAATGGATCTTGCTCGTTTACCGCTATGTCAACAGTTTCATCTGCTACATCAGTATTATCTGTGGTTTCCTCTTCAGTTGTTTCTTCTTCCTCTGTAGTTTCATCTTCCTCTTGCGATGCTGATGTAGTAAAACGAATAAAGAATCTATCATCATAAACACCATCTTCAAGCATCATGAGAACCTCTTCACCTAGTATAGAATGATATACTTCTGTTTCCATATCAACTAAGAAAACGTCGTTGTATTCAAATGCTTCTGTGTAATGCACTGCAAATTTAAATTCTGTAGGTCCAGAAGCTTTTATAGATAGAGGAATCCACTGGTACTCATCTTTTGGTACAGCATTGATTACGTAGTTATTAATATCTTCTATAACAAAAGCAACGTCTGACCCTAAGTTGTCTACTGTTGGTGCGTCCATAGCAACATCATAACCCTCTGTAGCGCTGTCTAAGAAAGCAATTCCTAGTTCTCGTGCATATGTGTCATTAATTCCAGCAGATAATTTTATGTGACTTGTAATGTCTAGATTATTTACATCTGGATAATATACAGATACTCCTACACCTGGAGTTTGCTCTTCACTTTGAGATGATTGTGATGATCGAAAGTCAGAATTATTTCCCTCTCGTACAAATACTCTCTGGCTATTATTAAAAGAAATTAATTCTGGAACTCCTGGAGTACTTTCATCTTGTACTTCGGCACCTGTTACAAAAAAGCCTTGACCTACGGGAGAAAACCTTCTATCAAAAACTCCAACATTACTTTGATCTGTTGTTGTGTCACTGTTAGGAATCTGAGCGCCACTTTCATCATACATATAAAAAACGGCATTCGTATATAAACCGTTACCATTGAGTGATCCAAGAGGTGAGTACGTGCCGTATCCACCCTGGTAGTCTACGAGATAATGCGACATTACATCAGGATTACTATCCCAAAAGTATGCCATTCCATTAATCACACTTTTTCTGGTAAAGGTTACATTTTCACCTCCTACATTTTCAGAGTAAGTAACGGGATCACTAGCGGCGCGTGAGTTTTGCAGCAAAAAATAATTGAGATCTAATGAAGATGAGTAAGGGTTTCCTACTAAAGTTTGAACAGGCGATAATGGATTAGTAGTAGGTCCTACTTCTATATTTATATCCCCATTGTTCGGTCTTCCTCTAAAGTCGTAACGTTGCGCATTACCAGGATTGTTTTGTAACTGTCCAATTTCTGTTGAAATCTCGGTTGCATCTGTGCCCGATACGCCTTTCATTGTAAAACCATAACCAGCATCTAACTCACCAGTATTTGTAACGTGATCCCAGGCGCCATAGTTTGTTCCAGATTTATATGACCATAGCCAATAATTTGCAATTTTTAAAGTATTTGGAACTACAACTCCATCAAATCCAGAAATTTCCAGTGCAGGGTTGCTATTTGTCACTGAAGTAGGCAAATAGAAGACACTTTCAATAAAACCACTTGAACCATCTCTGAAGGAGAATACCCCATTTCCATCAGGAGCAGGAGAGTTAGCCCCATTGCGAGAAATTCCAACTGGAGAGCCCCAAACATTGTAATCAAAATTGTTTACAGTACCCTCTTGATATATTGATATTTCACCTGTTCCTTTATTACTTTTACTAACCGTGCCTGCACCTTGAAGGAGCTGGGCATTGTTTCGCAAGACAATATTAGCTGTACCATCATCAGTACCATTTGATAGGCTTCTATTAGACTCCAACTCAATATCATTTTCAACATAAATGAAAGTATCGTTTACAAAAACATATGATGCATCTGTATCTGTAGGTTTTACAAAAAGTTGTGCATGAGCAGAGAATCCTAGGGAGAGTGCTGCTACAAGAAGTAGATTTTTCATAATTTAAACTTTACACTTAGTTATAACTTGGGGTCAAACTTAGTCAAATGTAGATAGGACAGCGTAAGTAGTATACTTTTCTGCTTAATTTTCGATAGATTGTATATTTTTACCGACTAAAAACCTATTCGACTGTAAATTTATGAAATTAGGAGATCAAGTGCAAGCGTTAGACGATGATTTTGAGGGCGTTGTGGTGCTCATAAAAGAGGATGAAGTTTCGGTAGAAGATGAGGATGGCTTTATATCCTATTTTCGCGAAAGCGAGCTTATACCAGCAGTTTCTAAGAGTATGAGAGCAGCACTTTCTGTAGTGCCAGATTCTGTAATTTCAGAAAAAGAAGAGGCAAAAAGAAAGAAAGCGATAAAGGTAAATCCTAAAGAGCGCAATGCTCCCATGTTTGAGGTGGATTTACATATCCATAAGTTAGTCGATAGGGAACGTGGTATGAGTAATTATGAAATTCTTACCGTTCAACTCGATACTGCCACTAGACAATTAGAATTTGCAATCAAAAAACGTATTCCTAAGATGGTTTTTATACATGGAGTGGGAGAAGGAGTACTTCGTGATGAGCTATATACACTACTTCGTAGGTATGATAATCTTAGGTTTTATGATGCAGATTTTCAGAAGTATGGAGTAGGAGCTACCGAAGTCTACATTTTCCAGAATACATAATCTAATTAAACAGTGGGGTATCCTTTATTGACACATCACCTGCAGCGTATGTTCCTAGCAATTGTAATGTCTCATCTCGCAATTCTTCCTGATTTGCAGGGTTAATAAGCACCGTATTAGTAATCGTGATATCTAGCGTTAAATCCGATATAAAGTACTCGTTTTCACGATAGACGTCTACTACAGTTTCTACAGTAATATTTGGGTTTAAGTAATCTGGGACCGTTGGAAAATCAAGATCAGATTTATCATTATTTGGGTTTAAGTCTCTGTTTAAATCTTCATTTCTTGTAAGAATCCCATCGCCATCATCATCATCATCAAGATAATCTGGAATCATATCTCCGTCTGTGTCGCGGGATAACATTAAATCTATCGCTGTCTCATCTTCATTTAAAACCACACCCTCAAGTCTAGTAGGTACATTATCTCCATCATCATCAAAATCTAAGTAATCAAGGATTCCGTCAAGATCTGTATCTAGCAGCAGTGTAGGGTCTTCTATTTCTGTAGGAATACCATCTGCGTCGCTTTCTGTACCGCTAGAAAATATTTCTACCAGACCATCTGTACTTATAAACTCTTCTTGAACCAATGGACTTGTAGGTGGTATCGCATTACAAAAGTAGTTGCTTGGATCTCCATTAAATACACGGTATGAGTATTGATCTGTTCCAGAAAGTAATATAGAATAAGAGGTATTTACTTCTTCAAATAAAGGCTCATCTGTCTCAAATTGTAAAGCAAGCGCCTCATTAGTACTAGATTTGGTCTTATAAAAAACATAGTTAGTAACATCACTTACATTCTCACATCGTTGTAACTCAACGTCATCAAAATCAAGTTCCGTAACAATAACGTCGCCGTCATCACATGACACGATTAAAAATATAAGAGCAAGTAAAAGCGTGAGCTTCTTCATAGTTATGATGTTTAATGCAAAAATAGGGCAAAGTGATTGAAATTCGCTTTCGCGAAAATGTTATTTACTTTCAAAAAAGCAGCTATTTGAATTATTTTTTAGCTCTGCAAATTCTAATAACCAAATAGGCAGCTATCGACCAGTCTCGAGTTATTTTGGTTATTTTTGTATGCAAATCCCTAATGAATAACGCTTATGTCTAAGGTTTATTTTGATAACGCAGCAACTACACAAATAAGAGAGGAAGTACTTAACCGTATTATGCAAGTAATGCGTGATGTATCTGGAAATCCATCCTCGACACATGCTGTAGGTCGCAGTGCTAAAAGCATTGTAGAAAATGCGCGTAAGACAGTAGCTAAGATTCTCAATGTATCTGCTGGAGAAATATTCTTCACTTCTGGAGGTACAGAAGCAGATAACCTTGTAATAAATAGCGCAGCACGCGACTTAGGAATACAACGCATAATTACTTCACGTATAGAGCACCATGCAGTCCTACATGCAGCCGAAGAGGCAGCACGTACTAATAATATCAAATTAGAGTACGTAAACCTCAAGAACTGCGGGACACCAGATGAGAAGCATCTAGAAGAAATGCTAAAATCAAGTGAAGAGAAGACGCTTGTGAGCTTAATGCATGTTAATAATGAAGTAGGTAATATGATTGATATAGAAGCTGTGGCGACTATGTGTAAGTCATATGGAGCACTAGTGCATAGTGACATGGTACAAAGTATAGGTCATTATAATATAGACCTACAGAAGATACCTGTAGATTACATTGCTGCAGCTGCTCATAAATTCCACGGTCCTAAAGGGGTTGGTTTTGCTTTTGTGAGAAAAAATAGCGGCCTAAGACCTTTAATTTATGGAGGTTCTCAAGAAAGAGGATTAAGAGCGGGAACAGAAGGAGTTCATAACATTGCAGGATTAGAAACGGCAATGGAGTATGCTTACAAAAATCTTGAAGAAGAAAGCGCTTATGTGAAGGGCATAAAAGACTATTTCGCCGAAAGGCTACAACAAGAAATACCTGAAGCTAAGCTCAACGGTAATTGTTCTAACTCAGAAAAAAGTACATACACCTTACTCAATGTTTGTTTACCTATCGCTTCAGAAAAAGCCCTTTTACTACTTTTTCAACTAGATATGAAAGGTATTTCTTGTTCTAAAGGGAGTGCTTGTCAAAGTGGTAGCGACAAGGGATCGCATGTATTACAAGAAATACTATCAGGAGAAGATTTAGGAAAGCCTAGTGTGCGTTTTTCATTCTCAAAATATAACACCAAAGAAGAGGTAGATTATGTAATTGGGATCTTAAAAGAAATTCTAGAAGGTGTTCCTGCTTAGTTTAGAACTTTGCAGACATTCTTACATTAAATACTCTAGGTGATAGAAAATTAGGGATTGCAAATTGTTGTCTCGTACTAGCATCTCTTACAAAGGTATTTGTAATCGAGTTTTGTCTATCAAATATATTATAGATTTCAAATCCCGCAGTTAGATCTTTGAATACGTGTAGCCAGTGCCCTTTTGGGTATGGCTTTGTTGCATCTGTTATTACATAGTTTATACCTATGTCTGATCTAAAGTAATCTCGTAATCTCGGTAGCTCTGCAAATTGATATGGGTCTGCATAACTTGGAGATCCTCCTGGTAATCCTGTTTGATATACCATATTGATATATAGCTTAAGACTTGGAATACTAGGAGCATAATCTTGAAATAAGAAAGCAACCTTTAATCGCTGGTCTGTTGGTCGAGGTATGTAGCCTTGATTATCTATATTTTCTTCTGTGCGTAATACACCCAGACTTATCCAACTTTCAGTTCCTGGCACAAACTCTCCATTAAGTCTTGTATCCAGTCCGTACGATCGAGCAGTAGCATTATTAGTAGCTCTATATCTTATACGTACATTTTCTAGCGTATATGGATTTACGTCTGTAAGACCTTTATAGTAAGCTTCTGTAACTAATTTAAAAGGACGTTCCCACATATTAAAGCTCCAATCGTGTCCAGCTACAATATGATAAGATTTTTGAGCTTTTACTTCTGGGCGTACTTGACCTAGTGAATCTCTTAACTCACGATAGAGCGGTGGTTGCGCATAAAGCCCTCCTGAAAGTCTAAAAATCATGTCCTCACTTCCGCCTGGTTTTAAGCTAATTTGAGCTCTAGGGCTTATAATGGTTTGTGTATTACTTTCTATTCCTTCACCACTTACTGTCCATTGATGTGCCCGTACTCCTGCATTAATCCATACTTCATTATTGCCCCAATCCGTGCGCTTGCTATATTGACCATAAGCAGAGATGCGGTCTATTTGAACATTATTTCTAGCTCTGATATTTGTAAAGGGTTCAAGAGGAGCGTCAAAAGCTTGATAAGGTTGTTGGTTTATAAAATCCCCTATCGGAGGTCTAATTGAAAAGCCAGCCGAATCTATTACTTCATATTCCTCGAGGCGGTCACGTATATCTTCTCTAGTGTATTTAATTCCCCAATCTAGCTGATCATCGTTTTTTAAGTAGGTTCCTTTGTGTTCTAGGTTAATAAAAAGCGCATCAAGATCATTACGAGCATGGGTAAGTTGAGACCCTATACCTTGAGTGAATTCTACATCTCCTAGGTTTTCATCCCCTATATTTGTGTTAGGTCGTCCTAAGCGATAATTTGCAAAAATGTCAAAATACTCTTGTTCTTGTGTGTGATATGCAGAGCCTAATAGCTTTAATGTAGTATGCTCATTAAGCTCGTAAGTTGCTTTTAATGCTCCAAAGTATGTCTCATACTTATCTTTTTCTTGGCCTTCATAAAAAACAACAAGCGCAATAGGATCTGCTAAAGTTCCAAAATTAGTCTGTCTTGTAAGTGGCTCATAATCATATTTGTTTACAGCAATATTTCCGAGAAAGTCTAATTGGAATTTGCTTGAAAACTTATAGGTAAGAAACGTCTGCGCATCAAAAAAGCGAGGTCTAAAATTTGTTTCTGTTTGCTTTGCATCTACAAGTAAGCTATTATCTCTATAGCGTACTCCTGCTAGTGCTGTAAACCGTCCATCCTTTGTTATTCCCTCGCCAGAGATGCTTCCACCTAATAAGCTTGCGTCTACACTAGCGGCAAAACCTGTAGGTCTCCTATAGCTTATATCTAAAACTGACGACAATTTGTCTCCATATTTGGCTTGAAACCCTCCAGCACTAAATGCCACGTTTTGAACAAGATCACTGTTTACAAAACTCAATCCTTCTTGTTGCCCAGACCTTACTAAGAAAGGTCTGTATACTTCAATCTCATTTACATATACAAGGTTCTCGTCAAAGTTTCCCCCACGTACAGAATATTGTGTGCTCAACTCGTTATTGTTGCTTACCCCAGGTAAGGATTTTAATAAGTTTTCTACTCCAGCGTTTGCGCCAGGAGTTTTTCTAATAACTTCTGGAGATATGGTCACGACACCCTCAACGCGTTGCTGTGTTGTTGCAGTTATAATTACTGTTCCTAGTTGTTCTACGTCTGCGCTTAACACTGGGTTAAACTCCACTTCAGCATTAGGAGAGAGGTTAAAAGGTTGTGCTATTTTTTTAAAACCTACATAGGTGAAGTTTATAGTTACTTGCTCACCAGAAGGTATTTCTAGTAAGTAAAAACCATTATCATTTGTAGTTGTGCCATTCGTTCCATAAGACACGGAAACCCCAGGAACGGGAGTTTTTCTATCATCAATCACAATACCGCGTACAGTTGCGGTTTGCGCTAGACTGGTAGCAGTTGTGACTAGAAACGTAATGAGTAGGAGTAGGTAGTTGTTTTTCAAAAGGCAGATTTTCTAAAGAAGGTAGTTTCAAATGTAGTGTTATTTCCTACATTGTCAGTTACGATTAGTTTTAAGTTGTTTTCTGTGTCTGTTACCACCTTGTCATTAAAGTCATGAGTAAGGAGTTTAGTCTTTGGGTCATACTCGAATAGAATATACTTGCCATTTACAGTAGCCCTATAGCCTTTAATGCCGCTAGTAAGATCTGTTATTTCAAACTTGAGATATCTGTATTTTGACATCCATTTTCCCTTTGTAATATTTACAGCTTTTACGATTGGTGAATCCGTATCTTTTCCTATTGTATAGTCGCCCAATATACGAGTGCTTATCTGTAGCTTATTATCTTTAATTCTTGTATTGCTATAATAAACGTCTCCTTTGTATCCTATTCTACCTAAATATAGTTTATCTCGGTCTTCTTCATTGTAACTAGACAAGTCATAAGAGATAGCGATGTTTTTATGTACCGGGATTAAATCTTCGTGCAGTGTAAGTTTATCCCCTTCTGTTTTTAAGTTGAGAAAAGTGTCTTCGTATAACGCTCCTTTTGGTATATACACTTCAAATTTACCATCATTATACGTGTATCCTTGATCACTATAGACATAATCTTCTATTTCACTTTTGTCAGCAGGTGGTATCGTTTCTTTTTTGCCTGTGATAGGTACATTAATGATTACATTATTACCTGCATAGTCACGTACATTTATTTGATATTGATAAGAGAGGCTATCTACTATATTCAGTATCCCATTATCCACTTGCTTAGTGTAGATGCTCAAAGGATTGTTTTTTTCTATAAATAATTTTTGAACACGTTTACGCTTGTCTTTATATAGACTGTAATCAATCATTCGGTTGAGATAGCGAGTCTCTGCAAATGAAAATTTATCCATAGTTACTTCAAAGTTTTCTTGACCATTAACAGCTGTGGTAATAGCATATATGCCATTTTTATTATTTGCTAGATCTTGCTGGTCTATGGTGCCTATTGCAAAACCTATTTCTCCATGTGCATTGATATTTTCGGCAAGGTAGCTGCCATCAGGCTTCTGTGTAAGTCTCACAGATACTGGATTTGCATTTTGATTAATAGATGCATTTTCTCCCACAGGGTACGCGCGTAGCTCATTAATAGTAGGTTTACGCGTGTCTTTTGCTGTAAGTCCAAATAAAAATGGATTCATAGGGCGTTCATTTGCATCTCTTATTTCAAAATGTAAATGCGGTCCGCCGCTGCTTCCAGTGTTACCACTATATGCTAGAATCTCACCTTGACCTATTTCTAGTTCGCCCTTTTTAGGGAAAAGCTCTATCTCAAAGCTTTCCTTTTTATACTGTGCATTTTTTACATATTCTTCTATCTCATCACAGAATTTCTGCAGGTGTCCGTAAACGGTAGTGTATCCATTAGGATGAGTAACATAAATGGCCTTCCCATAACCGTAGTGCGATATCTTAATGCGTGTAACCGTACCAGCCGCAGATGCATAAACTGGAAGTCCTTCTCTTCTTTGTGTTTTTAAATCTAAACCACTATGAAAGTGATTACTCCTCAACTCTCCAAAACTTCCAGCAAGGACAAGCTGTCCGTCCAGCGGATTAACAAAATAGTCTTGAGGTACATCTTGCTGTGAAAATAGAAGAGTGCTTGTAACTATAAATAATGTAAAGGATAAGATACTTTTAATCATAAAGGCTAATGTAGGTAATCAAGTAATAAAATAAAATGTCGATGTATGTTATTAGTACGCTTTCGCGAAAGCGTAAAAAGAAAATTACTCTTCTATAACGAAGCTGGTTGTAAATTCTTGTGATAACGAGAAGTAGCCTAAGATAAAAGCATCTGGTCTATTTACATTATCAAACTGGTCTATATTATCTATGTCAGTCACATTGAGAAAGTTTCCTCTTACGGTGGCGGTAGGAGTTTGAAAAGGTCCATTATCTCCTTGCTGACTCTGTTCAACAAGTCCGTTCATGTAGTTGAAAAAGTCTTCTGTAGCTCCTAGAATACTGATGTTTACTTCGTCTCCCGTTGCTATACCGGTATCTTCTGCATCATAAAAATAAGAGAATTCAAATTGCTGACCCTCGTAAAATCGATCTTCTGTAGGTAAGAATTCATTGAACCCGAAGTCAAAAATATAATAGTTTTCTTGAGCTTCAATATCTGTAAATGCCACAATAACTTCTTTATCATCTTCATCAAATAGTCCTCCATCGCCCTGAGTAACAGAATCAATAGGAGAAGAAGGCGCAAATGAAGTTCTTGCTAGGTATAGCTGATCTTGATAGGTTACATATAATAGAAACTCACTATCATCTACGAGCCAGTTAGTGACAATTTTATTATCTGACACAGGAGAAGTTGTCGTGCTGAAAGGGCGATACATTCCAGGTGACCCAGGAATGGCTTCATAGGGAACAGTGCTGCCATCGTCTTCTTTTCTTAATTCTAGATTTTCTATTGAGGCAGGTTCAATAGCTCCAAAAAATGAAGATGATAAAGAAACCTTTATGGTTGCATCTGTTAGATTTTGTGCTGTATCAATTCTAATAAGGGCATCTACTATAAGTCTTGGCTCTTCGTTTTCTAGATCTACATCTACTACGTCTTCACAAGAAGTAGCGATGAAAAGCAGTATGAGGATAGAAAATAAATATTTCATATTCTTAAAATTTGAAATTATATGTTACTGCAGGTATTGCCCCAAAAATAGAAGTCCTAATAGCTTCATTATTTCCAGTTTCTGCGTTTTGCCTAAAGTTGATTGAAGCTGCATTGCGACGATTATAGGCATTATAAAGACTAAAAATCCACTCGGATTTCCATGAGCGACCTTCATTTGCACTAGGAGTTAATGTTGCACTTAAGTCTAGCCTGTGGTAAGATGGGAGTCGTTGTTCATTGCGAGGACCATAGGTAGGGATTACTATTCCTTGGAACTCAAATTGTCCTACAGGGAAATTTGTAGGCTGTCCAGTTTGAAAAAGGAAGTTACTACCAAATTTCCATTTCTTACTGAGTTCATAGCTTAGATTCATAGAGATGTCATGAGTTTTGTCATAAGGTGTGTTATACCACTGTCCTCTATTAATACCTAACTCATTTTCATTTCTGCCCGGAGTGCGTTGTTCAGATTTTGAGAGTGTGTACGCTATAAATCCTTTAAGATCACCATCATTTTTCCTTAATAAAAACTCTAGGCCGTAGGCTCTTGCTTCGCCCTGTAATATTACCTGCTCGATGGCGTCATTTGCGATAAGTTGTGCGCCATCAATATAATCCACTCTACCATCTATATTCTTATAAAAAGCCTCAGTTTCTAGGGTGTACTCTGTGTCTTTTACTTCAAAGTTTTTAAAATAACCTAGCGCATATTGATCTAGTTTTTGAGGTTGTACAAATTGTCCACTAGGTGTCCATATATCTAGAGGAGTAGGGGAGCTTGTATTTGATAATAAGTGAAGATATTGAACAAGTCTTGTGTAACTTGCTTTTATAGAGGTGTCGTCATTAAAGGCATAAGATGCGGCAATACGGGGCTCTAGTGAGTTAAAGGTAGCTAGCTTATCGCTTCTTGATAGTGAAGTATCTGTTCCAATAGGATCTTCACTTTTATAAATTAATAAAAATGGATCAAAAGTAATAGGTTGATTATCTCTATATATATTAATTTCATCTTGGCCAAGGCGGGTAAAATTACTATAACGTAACCCATACTCAACGGTGAGATCTTTTGATAATTTGTGTTCGATATCTACATATGCAGCAAACTCATTTGCATACTTCTTTGTGAGTTGTTCTTCTATAATACCAGAATCTGGGCCATTAGGTTTTATGCGACCAGGATTAAAGGTGTAGTATAGATTATTAATCCCAGAGTAAATCTTCATTTTATCATTTAAGTAATGAGTAAGATCATACTTGAGGTTAATGTTATTGATGCCAGAATTCCACTCAAAGCCTACAAAGTCAAGGTCTAAACCATAATAATAGTCGCTGTATATTAAGGAGGCGTTAGAAAATAATTTATCAGAAAAAATATGATTCCATCGTAAGTTTCCTACGGCATTTCCATAAACATTTTTAAAACTATCATCTATACTAAAGAGGTCCCTGCCGAAGTATCCAGAGAGGTACAAGCTATTGTTGTCATTTATATTGTAGTTAATCTTAGTGTTGAGGTCATAAAAGTATGCCTTGTTGTCTATGTCAAATAAGGGTAAAAATAAATGAGCATATGATGCTCTTCCTCCTAGTAGAAACGCAGCTTTGTCCTTTACAATAGGTCCTTCTACAAGTAATCTACTCGCTACAGCGCCTATTCCTCCGCTTACTTTTACATTTTTACTATTTCCTTCTTTTTGATAAATATCTAATACAGAAGAAACGCGACCACCATAACGTGCAGGGATTCCGCCTTTATATAGCTTTAAATCTTTAATCGCATCAGGATTAAATACTGAAAAGAACCCGAAGAGGTGAGAGGAGTTGAATATGGTAGCCTCATCAAGTAATATTAAATTTTGATCTGCCGCACCACCACGCACGTTAAACCCAGAAGCACCTTCGCCAGCACTTGTAACTCCTGGGAGTAATAAAATAGCTTTAATTACATCTGCCTCTCCCAGTACTACGGGAATCTGTTTGATAGTCGCAGCGCTCAGTGCATTTACACTCATTTGAGGTTTGCGTATACGTACTCGTTCTACTTTTTCTTCTATAACGACTTCGTTGAGTAGCTCTTCAGAAGGTGTTAGTTTAACATTGCGACGTATATCACTTGTAAGATTAACCGTTTCAATAACATCTTTAAATCCTAGATAGCTTATTTGTAGCTGGTAGGTTCCTTCGGGTAGTGTTATGGAATAGAATCCATAAGAATTTGTAACTACACCATCGCTTAATTTTGGAAATAATATACTTACACCTATGAGCGTTTCATTACTTGAGCTATCGGTGATTGTGCCACTTAGTGTATACTTTTCTTGACTCAATGAAAGCTGAGTAACCCCTATGAGAAAGAGTAAAGTAAAGAACTTTTTCATGTTATAGTTTTGAGTAAAGCTAACCACAATTCTTTAATTAAACTTGTTAAAAAAAATGAAAGCCTCTTCTGTCTAGAAGAGGCTTTTAAGTGATTTTGTACGCTTTCGCGAAAGCGTTATAATCTAATCAATAATTGCATTAAATGTAGCACTAGGTCTCATAGCTGCAAATGTTTTCTCACTGCTTACGCTGTAATAACCATCTATATTTTGAGGCTCACCTTGTGCGGCATTTAGTTCATTAATAATTGTATGCTCGTTTTCTTCCATAGTTTTTGCAATAGGTGTAAACTCTGAAGCTAGGTCAGCATTTACAGTCTGTGCAGCTAGGCCTTGTGCCCAGTAAAGTGCAAGATAAAAGTGACTACCACGGTTATCTAGCTCGTTTACTTTACGAGAAGGAGACTTTCTATTTTCTAAGAATTTAATTGTCGCTTCATCTAGCGTGTCTGCAAGAACTTGAGCGCGATCATTACCACGGCTAGTTGCTACGTGCTCTAGAGATACTGCTAGTGCCAAGAATTCTCCAAGAGAATCCCAACGCAGGTGACCTTCTTCTAGAAACTGCTGGATGTGTTTAGGAGCAGATCCTCCAGCTCCAGTTTCAAATAAACCTCCACCGTTCATAAGAGGAACTATAGATAGCATCTTTGCACTAGTTCCTACTTCTAGAATAGGGAATAAATCTGTGTTATAATCACGAAGTACATTTCCTGTTACAGAGATAGTGTCTTGTCCATTTTTGATACGTTCTAAAGAGAAACGTGTAGCAAGTACAGGAGACATGATTTGAATATCAAGACCATCGGTATCGTGATCTTTTAAGTAGAGATTTACTTTCTTGATAAGTTGCGCATCATGAGCTCTCTCTTGATCTAACCAAAATATAGCTGGAACGCCAGTCGCTCTTGCACGACTTACAGCAAGCTTAACCCAGTCACGTATAGGAGCGTCTTTTACCTGGCACATTCTCCAGATATCACCTTCTTCTACCTTGTGTTCTGTTAATGTATTTCCAGCGTCATCTACTGTACGTACTACTCCAGCTGCTGGTATTTCAAATGTCTTATCGTGTGATCCGTATTCTTCGGCTTTTTGAGCCATAAGACCTACGTTAGGAACAGTACCCATAGTTGTAGGATCAAAAGCTCCATGTTTTTTACAGAAATCTATAGTTTCTTGGAAAACTCCAGCATAACTACTATCTGGAATTACCGCTTTAGTGTCTTGTTGTTTTCCTTCTGCATTCCACATTTGACCAGATGCACGTATCATTGCGGGCATAGATGCATCAATAATAACATCACTAGGAACGTGTAGATTTGTAATTCCTTTATCAGAATTTACCATTGCAAGATCTGGTCTTGCATCATAACAAGATTTTATAGCAGCAAGGATTTCTTCTTTTTCTGACGATGGTAATTCGTCAATTTTAGCAACTAAGTCTCCAAATCCATTATTTACATCTACTCCTAATTTATCAAAAGTAGCTCCATACTTCTCAAATACTGGTGCAAAAAATACACGTACTGCGTGTCCAAATATTTTAGGATCAGAAACCTTCATCATAGTCGCCTTCATGTGAAGGGAGAAAAGGATGTCTTTTTCTTTTGCATCTACTACTTGCTCTTCAAGGAAAGAAATTAAAGCTTTCTTCTCCATAAGAGAAGCATCTATAATTTCTTCTGCTAGTACTGGTGTATTAGCTTTAAGAACAGTAACAGTTCCATCTGTAGCTACATGTTCAATACGCACATTTCCAGCTTCTTGAATAGTAACAGATTTTTCATTGTTTCTAAAATCTCCATGAGACATTGTAGAAACATGTGTTTTAGAATCTGCACTCCACGCGCCCATACTGTGTGGGTTGTTTCTCGCATATTGTTTTACTGGCTTAGGAGCTCTACGGTCTGAGTTACCTTCACGTAATACTGGGTTTACAGCACTACCTAATACTTTTGCATATCTAGCACGTATAGATTTTTCCTCGTCAGTTTTTGGTTCTTCTGGAAAATCTGGAATATCGTATCCATCACTTTGCAATTCCTTTATAGCAGCCGTAAGCTGAGGTATAGAGGCAGAGATGTTTGGAAGTTTGATAATATTTGCTTCTGGTTGCTTTGCTAGTTCTCCTAGCGCAAGCAATGCATCTTCTTGTTTTTGATCTTCGGTAAGGTTGTCTGGAAAATTTGCAACGATACGACCAGCTAGAGAAATATCCACTAGCTCCATGTCAATATTAGAAGACTGGGTGAAACGTTTTATAATAGGGAGGAATGAATGCGTCGCAAGCATAGGAGCTTCATCCGTAAGTGTATACTTTATAGTGGTCTTTTCTGTCGCCATTTAGAAGGTATTTGTTTAGTAAATCTTTTGAAAATCACTCGTAAGTCGAGCCTAGCAAATATACCAAATCACTAAGGTTACTTGCAATGCTTAGGTGTGCGAATGCACTTAGAATTATTAAGAATATTGTATTTAAGTACACATTGAATTCATTTAATTAATTAAGAGGGATGAATAATGCTTTTTTAGAAGTTATATAAAGTATAAAGGTGGCCTTGACATTTAGGTGTGTTACAAAGCTGTAGTGCTAATAACTATGTTTGATGTGTAGTATTTAAGGAGGGAGATTAAGTTTGAGGAGAAGGGGATGACTTTGAACTTCTTGTCAACTATTACGGAAAGATTCTAATTAGTTCGAAAGATGACAACAGTAGTTTACTTGATTAATGAATCCATATTATTCCAATGCAAATGTAGATGTGTGTATAATATTTATCTTTTTTAAGATGTTTGTATCCTAACATATGTTCAAAAAAAAAGCTCCATCGTTATGATGGAGCTTTTTGATAATATATTGTGGTAGCTTAAGCTCCACGTCTTTCTTTAATACGAGCTTTCTTACCAGTAAGACCTCTAAAGTAAAAGATACGTGCACGACGTACAATACCTTTCTTGTTTATTTCAATCTTTTGGATAGCAGGAAGGTTAAGTGGGAATACACGTTCCACACCAACAGTACCAGACATTTTACGGATTGTAAATGTTTGAGTTCTTCCAGTTCCTCTTAATTGAATCACAACTCCTCTAAAGAACTGTGTTCTACTTTTTTCACCTTCCTTAATTTCATAAAATACAGTAATTGTATCTCCTGCTGAAAAAGTTGGGAAATCGTTTTTTGGGATGAATTCGTCTTGTACGAATTTTACTAAATCTTCCATTTCTATGGATATTAAAGTGGTTTTACGTTAGGGCAACATTCACGAACATCGTCAGAGGTTAGCCTAATCAGTTGCAAGAATTTCTTGCGGTATTAATCTTAATATGTAAAAGTAGTAGAGAGGTTTTGCTTTCGCGAAAGCGTAAGTTATACTTATCTACTTCTTAAATAACAAAAGAACCCCTATAGAAATATAGAAGTTCTCTGTATATCATAATCGTAGTGCTATTATAGCGCTGCTACGTGCTTTGCAAGCTTAGATTTAAGGTTAGCTGCTTTGTTATCATGAATGATATTACGCTTAGCTAACTTGTCAATCATAGAAGCTACAGCTGGATATAAAGCCTGTGCATCTTTTTGCTCAGTCATATCGCGTAGTCTTTTGATCGCGTTACGAGTCGTTCTGTGTTGGTAACGATTTCTAAGACGCTTAGCTTCGTTGCTTCTAATTCTCTTTAAAGCTGACTTGTGATTTGCCATTATTGTTTTTTCTAGTAATTATAAAAATTGTAGCCCGTAGGGGAATCGAACCCCTCTTACATGGATGAAAACCATGCGTCCTAGCCGATAGACGAACGGGCCAGAAAAATTCTGAAGTGTTAACTTCAGAATTCATTAATTCAAAATGTGTAGCCCGTAGGGGAATCGAACCCCTCTTACATGGATGAAAACCATGCGTCCTAGCCGATAGACGAACGGGCCTAGAACAACGTTTAAATTGCGGATGCAAAAATAAACATATTTCTAGATGTTGCAAGCCAATTTGAAACTTTTTTCAAATTTTTTTTAATAGGCCTTGGCAAACAGTACTCTACGATTTGAAGGAGCACCAGAAAAAACGCATTTTCCTTCCTCTTCAACAGCATCCATAGGGATACATCTTATCGTTGCTTTTGTTATTTGTTTGATTTTCTCTTCTGTTTCCTCTGTTCCGTCCCAGTGTGCACTTAAGAAACCTCCTTTTGTCTCTAGTACTTCTTTGAATTCCTCAAAGTTATTTACAGGCGTTATGTGCGTGTCTCTGTAATTTTTTGCCTTAGTGTATAGGTTTTCTTGTATTTCCTTTAATAAGTCAACTACAGTCTCTACAATATCCTCTTTGGCTACAAATTCTTTAGTCAGTGTATCTCTTCTTGCAAGTTCTACCGTTCGTTTCTCAAGGTCTTTAGGTCCTATACCTATTCTTAAAGGAACACCCTTGAGCTCATACTCATTAAATTTCCATCCTGGTTTATGAGTATCGCGATTATCAAACTTTACAGAAACTCCGTGCAGTTTAAGGTCTTGTACAATTTCATTTGCCACTTGAGATATTGCATCCAGTTGTTCTTGTCCTTTATATATTGGAACAATCACCACCTGGAAAGGAGCGAGATTAGGAGGTAAAACAAGTCCTTGGTCATCACTATGCGTCATTATAAGAGCTCCCATAAGTCGTGTAGATACACCCCAAGAGGTAGCCCATACGTGCTCTTGTTTTCCTTGATTTGTGGTGAATTTTACATCAAACGCTTTTGCGAAATTTTGACCTAAAAAGTGAGATGTTCCAGCTTGTAGCGCTTTTCCATCTTGCATAAGGGCTTCGATACAAAAGGTTTCGTCTGCACCAGCAAAACGTTCACTCTCTGTCTTTACACCTTTTACTACAGGAATGGCTAAGAAATTCTCAGCAAATTCTGCATAGATGTTATTCATCAATTCTGCCTCAACTAGTGCTTCTTGTTTAGTAGCGTGTGCTGTATGGCCTTCTTGCCATAAAAATTCGGCAGTCCTTAAGAATAAGCGAGTACGCATTTCCCAGCGTACTACGTTTGCCCATTGGTTGATTAATAGTGGAAGATCTCTATATGATTGAATCCATCCTTTATAAGTATTCCATATAATAGCTTCACTAGTAGGACGAACGATAAGTTCTTCCTCTAATTTTGCGTTAGGATCAACAATAAGCTTGCTAGGATTATCAGGATCTGTTTTTAATCTGTAGTGAGTAACTACTGCACATTCCTTTGCAAAGCCTTCTGCATTCTTTTCTTCAGCTTCAAAAAGACTTTTGGGTACAAATAATGGGAAATATGCGTTTTCATGTCCTGTTTCTTTGAACATACGATCAAGCTCTGCTTGCATTTTTTCCCAGATAGCATATCCGTATGGTTTGATAACCATACAGCCGCGCACCGCTGAGTTTTCTGCTAGATCTGCTTGAACTACTAATTCATTATACCATTTAGAATAATCTTCACTTCTTTTTGTGAGGTTCTTGCCCATAAAACTTGTTTTGGCACAAATGTTGTGTTTATTTGAATGTAAAAATACCTAGCGAAATTAGGTATTTTTGAATCAAGCAACAATTAAAACACTATCGATATGGAATTTTATACTTCACTTATACGCACAACAAAGAATTTGTCATTTGTGGCTGTTACGTCAGTATTTTTGATAGGTTGTAGTTCTACACAAAGTTTTTATGATGAGGATGGAATTTATAGTAGTCCGCAAACTGATGCAGCTAGCGCTTCTGATCAAGAAATTTCTAGTGGTGCAAATACTCAGGTTTATAAAAATTATTTTGAAAAAGGAGTTCAAGAACTCAGTGAGCTAGAAGAAGACGGTGCCGTATTTACTGATATTGAATCCTACTCTTCAGAAGCGGGGACTGATATTTATGTAGACGGAGCTAGTTTTGAAACGAATACTGGGTATGCAGCTTGGGGTGATGAAACTCAAGATGTAGAAATAAACATCTACAATAACGCTCCTTATTGGGGCTTTAATAACTGGGGAGGTTTTGGAGGCTACGGTTACGGATGGGGTGGAGGATTCTATGGAAATGCTTGGGGAGGCGGATTTTGGTCACCATGGGGATATGGCTTTCATAGAGGGTTTAATAGTCCATTTTTCGGGTACGGTGGTTATGGATACGCATATAACCGTCCTTTCTTTCACTATGGTAATAACTTTAACAATCATTACTATGGAAACAATGGTAGGAATTATAGAGGTCGTGTAGCCTATAGCGCAGGGAGAAGATCAGCTGTTTCAAATACAGGAAGAAGAAGTAGTGCTGTAAATGCTATTTCATCCTCAAGATCTCGTTTACGTTCGGCTTCAGGAAGAACATCAAGTGCTACAAGTAGAAATACATATTCTAGAAATAGAGGAAATAGTTCGCGAGTAATTGGAACTAGACCAACATCTACTAATCGAGATGGCGTAACTAGAGGGAGACCTACTTCTACTAACCGTGATGGTGTAACTAGAGGTAGACCTACATCTGCAAATCGCGATGGAGTTACAAGAGGGAGACCTAATGCAACGAGACCAAGTCGCCCTACAAGACCATCTGGAACTCAATCAAGACCTTCGCGTCCAGTAAGACCTAGTGGTACAAACTCACGACCTGCATCAAGTTCGTCTAGACCTACAGCGACGCCTAGCAGATCTTCGTCAAGAAGTAGTTCTGCTTCTAGATCGTCATCTTCATCAAGAAGTAGTAGTGGTTCATCTTCAAGATCTTCTGGTAGAAGCGGGGGACGTAGAGGATAATTGATATAGTTTACAGTATTAAATTTTTTATATGAAAAAACTAATTATAATAGCGGCTTTAGTGGCCACCGGAACATCTTTTGGACAGAGTATTTCTGATGCACTTTTATATACCTCATCAAATGTAACCGGAACAGCTCGTTATAGAGCTATGGGAGGTGCTTTTGGTGCTTTAGGTGGAGACTTAAGTGCAATAGGAGATAATCCTGCAGCAAGTGCTGTTTTTACAAAAGGTACAGTATCACTATCTATCGTTAATGATAACTTCGATAATGATACGAGATACCTTGGAAATACTACAAATGTTTCAGATTCTGATTTATCTATAAATCAGGCTGGTGGTGTTTTTATTATAGGGGGTTCAGGTAATTCTAAGTGGAATAAAATTTCTCTTAGTTTCAATTACGATCGAACATCAAATCTTGATAATCAATATACGGCCGTAGGAAACAATACAAATTCTATTTCTAGCTACTTTAGTGATTTTGCACAAGGAATTCCTCTTGATCTGTTAGAGACGGTTGATGGGGAGTCTGTTTCAGATTTATATCAATTTCTTGGAGAAAGTGAAGGGTTCGGTGCTCAACAGGCATTATTCGGGTTCCAATCTTTTATTTTGGATCCAGCTTCGAATGATTTTGGTAATACTGAGTATTTTGTAAACACGGTTGCCGAAAATTATGACCAAGAGTACATTTTTGCTTCATCGGGTTATAGTGGTAAAGCGTCATTTAATATTGGAGCGCAGTATGATGAAAATCTTTATTTAGGACTTAACTTAAATTCCCATTTTATAGATTATAACCAGTCTACTGTTTTATTTGAGTCTAACAATGTAGGATCAGATGAAGGTTTTACAAATATTACAGACATTCGTTTTGAAAATAATTTAAGAACTACTGGTAGTGGGTTTTCTTTCCAACTAGGAAGTATTTATAAGGCTGGAGAAAACTTGAGAGTTGGCTTTACCTATGATTCACCTACGTGGACAACTATAAGTGAAGAGACTAATCAAAGTGTTTCTACTACAGCTATTGATGATGCAGGAGTATTTAACACGGTGATTAATCCTAGAGTAACTAATATCTATGAAAATTATGAAATCAAAACACCAGGAAAATATACAGGAAGTATCGCATATCTTTTTGGACAGCAAGGTTTATTGAGTTTTGATTACTCTTATAAAGATTATACAAATCTTAGTTTTAGACCAGAAAGCGATTCTTTTTTTAACGCTCAAAATGCAGCGATAGATAATTTATTGCAACCAGTAAATTCTTATAAATTAGGTGGAGAGATTAGATCTCAGGCATGGAGTTTTAGAGGTGGTTATCGCTATGAAGATAGTCCGTTTAAAGATGAGACTACGGTAGGTGATTTGTCTGGTTACTCTGCAGGTATTGGTTATAATTTTGGAAAAATAAAATTAGATGTAGCTTATGATACATTCTCACAAGAGCGTACTAATTCTCTATACAGTACAGGATTAACAAATGAGGCTACAGTAGACCGTGACAATACATCAATTATTGCTACACTTACGTTGAGTCTCTAAAAAGGAATTTTATAATTAATAAAAAAGCTACCTTCGGGTGGCTTTTTTTATGAAACTATGGGAAACATTATAGCATTATCGGGAAGTAACAGCAACACATCTATAAATAGCATGTTGCTAGATTATATTATTAATGCAATTCAATCTCAGCCCGAGGCGCGTTTGCATATTCTTGATTATGATATTCCCATATATAATCTAGATATAGAGCAAGAGCGAGGAATCCCAATTGATATTCAGATTATTAAAAATAAGATAGCCGAGGCTTCTAGTATTATTATAGGAGTAAATGAGCACAACGGGATGATATCTGCCTATTTTAAAAATATTCTTGATTGGCTTTCTCGAGCAGATAGGAATTTCTTAGCAAATAAGAAGATTCTATTAGTGAGTACTTCTCCTGGAGCGAGAGGAGCCTCTTCTGCGCTTGAATACATGAAGAGTACAGCGCCTCGTTTTGGAGGAGTTATCGCAGAGAGCTTTAGCTTTCCATCATTTCAAGAAAACTTTGACGTAAACAATCTCTCCATAACAAATCCTGCTATGGAGTTAGGGATTTCTCAAGTGCTGGCTTCATTTCTTCAGCAGCTAGATGATTAGTTTTTTACAACCTCTAGTAAAACAATATCATAAGGAGTATCAAGAGTTATCTTACCGTCGATAATACTAGCCTCTTGTCCCGAGTAAGTGTCCTTGACAGTTTGCGCTTTCGCGAAAGCGTTACCCACCACAATATCTTTCTTCCCAATATTGAGGTCTAGTCCTACGACCACAGTATCTTTCATATCATTTTTGTCAAATGATCTTTTAAATACATAAGGAGCTGCACTTAGCATCTCATGAGTACCAGCACCTACCGAAGGATGGTCTCTTCTAAAAGTTCCTAGCTTTTGCCAGTGAGCAAGAACCTCATTTGTAGTACTACTGTTAATATCTTTCCAGTTCATAAAGCTACGCAGGGTTGCATCACCATCTGTTCCTTCTATCGTTAAGTCTCTTGCAGTTTCATCACCATAATAAACCTGAGATATCCCCGTAGTTAATAAGAGCTTAGTACCTGTTTCTATTGCTTTGTTTCGGTCTTTGTCAAACGGTTGTCCATCATCATGTGAGGTAGCATAGTTTACAAAACTCTTATCGCTAAAAATAGAATCCTTTATTGTCGCATACTTACTAAATAGCTGCTCATAACTTCCTTGAGCATCATATTTAAATTGGAAATTAATCAGATTATCAAAGCCATTTGCAAAGTAATCTACCTTTTTATCTCCAAAATCATAATCACGACCTCCATCTATAGAGTAATTATAAACTTCTCCAAACATGAAAAAGTCATTATCATCCATAACTTTGTCTTCATTGTTTGCCTTATAATCCGCAAAGGCTATATCTGCTTGTGCTCTTAATGCCACCCATGAGGCTTCATCCACATGTTTTGTAGTATCTACTCTAAAAGCATCTACTCCAAAGTCTCTAATGTAGTCCGTAAGCCATTTTATAATGTAATTGCGCGGTGTTTTCTTTAGGTTGTTTGCTGCGAAATAAGAGTCAAGCTCTGCCATTTCCTCATCATAACGTCCTTCAGACTTCCACTTTGCAACTAGTGTAGCTGGAAGTGCAACTTCTTGATCACTCTCGGTAAGGATGTCTGGTAGGTTTTCTACAAGACTACAAGCAGTAGTATTCTCATAAGTGCTGAAGGCGCAATTAGGGTTTTCTCTTGCCCAGTCTTCACCCCAGAATGGGTCTTCTTGTGTTACAGGACCTGTGTGATTAAGTACCACATCCATAACAATGCGTATATCCTTTTGATGTGCTGCACTTATTAATGATTGTAAGTCCTCTCTCGTGCCAAAGTTAGGGTCAAGTGAAGTCCAGTCCTTAGTCCAGTAACCGTGATAACCATAAGTAACACCAGTTCCTTCATCTACTGCTCCATGTACTTGCTCTACTACTGGAGTAAACCAGATAGCGTTGATCCCAAGATCTGTAAAATAACCGTCTTCTATCTTCTGCGTAATTCCTTTGATGTCACCACCCATAAAATCTCTTAATACCGCAGCGTCTTGAGTTCTCTCAAAGTTGACATCATTACTTGTATCGCCGTTATTAAAGCGATCTGTGAGTAAGAAATACATATTTGCAGCTTCCCAGAAAAAAGGTTTTTTTTCTTCCACTTCAACATGGGCTGCTGTAGTTTCTTTTTGTTTACAACTTAAAACTGAAAGAATTACAAGAAGTAGTGCGGCAATAGATTTGAGATTCATCATGAGATTATTTTTAATCATTACGAAGCTAGTAAATCCTTTTGAAATTTGAGAAGGGTAGAAGCCCAAAGAAAATAGTACATTTACGCACTTAAAAAAATATATGCCCTCATTCCAAGTTTGGCTTAGTGCCGCACGTCCTCGTACATTACCACTTTCTATAGCTGGGATTCTTGTGGGAGGCGGACTCGCATTGCAAGAAGGCGCCTTTAACTGGAGTATTTTTATACTAGCCATACTCGCTACTTTAGGATTTCAGATCTTATCTAATTATGCAAATGATTATGGTGATGGCGTTAAGGGAACAGATAATGCAGAGCGAGTAGGTCCAGCTAGAGCCATGCAAAGCGGCCTTCTTACGGCACAAGATCTTAAGAAGGCAATTATAATTACATCAATTATCACCGTGTTTATTGTGCTGCTTTTGATTTACGTATCCTTTGGAGTAGATCACTTTTTACTTTCCATACTTTTTTTACTGTTAGGAGTAGCAGCAATTGTATCTGCTATTAAATATACTGTAGGAAAGAGTGCTTATGGATATAGAGGGTTAGGAGACGTTTTTGTTTTTATATTTTTTGGTCTCGTGGGTGTTCTGGGGTCTTTCTTTTTATTTACACAGTATATCAATTTTATACAGATACTTCCTGCTCTTACTATAGGAGCGCTATCTACAATGGTATTGCATCTTAATAATATGAGAGATCGTGAGGCAGACGCTCGCGTGGGTAAAAACACACTTGCAGTTGTCTTAGGAGCAGCTGGTGCAGAGAAGTATCATTCGGCATTATTCGTTTTAGGACTCTTAGGGTGGGTTTCTTATCTCATGCTTACGGCAACTCATTTTATTGATTATATCTCTCTTGTGGCGTTTATACCACTAGTGAAGCATATGTTTACTGTAAGAAGTACTTCAATACACGCTTTACTTGATCCAGAACTTAAAAAAGTGGCTTTATCTACATTTCTACTTGCTATACTCTTTTTTATAAGTTGTTATATATAGAAAGGATATAGTTATGCTTTCGCGAAAATTTTCCAAAAACCTCTAGTACAATCACGAGATAATCAAAGGGTTATTCATTACTAATGGATTCCCAATAAGATTGCTTTTGTCAATATAAGCCGGTTGGAAACAAAAAAAACGGGTAGCGTGAGCTACCCGTTTTTTATATAACAGTTAAAACTGACTAGTTTACAGAAGTTGCAAGCTCAGATCCAGCTTTGAACTTTACTACGTTCTTTGCTGCAATTTTAATAGTTTTTCCAGTTTGTGGGTTTCTTCCTTCACGTGCGTTACGCTTAGAAACAGACCAAGATCCAAAACCTACAAGAGAAACACGTCCTCCGTCTTTAAGAGTCTTTTCAACATCTCCTAAGAAAGATTCTAATGCTTTTTTTGCTGCAGCTTTGGTGATACCTGCATGCTCTGCCATTCCGTCAATTAATTCTGATTTGTTCATAATGTAAATTGTTAATTAATTAAATTGTTGGTTAAGCTAAATGCTTAATTCCCTAACAAATTTATCTGAATTAATTGCCTACGCAAGCTATAGCAAGGGAAATGAGAGGTTTTGTTAATAAGTCGAGCCAATTGTTGATAAAGGTAGTCTCTTTTTATAATTCCCTTAACACCAATAGGAGCAAGGGTTTAGCGCATTTTTGCATTTTTATCAAATTTGTATCCGTTTAAAAGGTCTTTAACGGCCATTTTTTTCTTCCCAGAAAGCTGTATTTCGGTGATGCATATGTAACCTTCTGGCGTTGCGATAGCTAGATGATCATCTACTTGGGTGACTGCTCCAGATGGAATAAACATCTCTTTTTCTGCTTTCGCGAAAGCGCTATAAATTTTTACACGTTGCTCTTTTCCTCCATTTTCTAGCATTGTGTAAGCTGCTGGATAAGGACTCAATCCTCTTATGTGATTGTAAATGTCTTGAAGAGGAGCATCCCAGTCTATTCTCGTATTCTCACTATGTAACTTATATGCTGTTTTGAGTTCTCTACTGGAGTCTTGTACAAAAGTGCTTACTTCATCTATCGCTATAGCTTTTACCGTTTTTACTACAAGTTCTTTACCTGCAATCATAAGACGGTCATGTAATACGCCAGCATTTTCCTTATCATCTATAGCGAGTTTCTCTTGTAATATAATCTCACCGGTATCAATTTTTTCATCAATAAAGAATGTAGTAACACCTGTTTCTGTCTCTCCATTAATAATTGCCCAGTTTATAGGCGCGGCACCACGATATTGAGGTAAGAGCGATGCGTGTAAATTAAAGGTTCCATAAGTTGGCATTTTCCATACAGCTTCTGGAAGCATTCTAAAGGCAACGACAATCTGTAGGTTTGCATTAAGGTCTTTTAGTTCTTTTAAAAACTCTTCACTTTTAAGGTTTGTAGGTTGTAGGATGTTGAGGTTTCTTGCCTTTGCAAACGCCTTAACATCACTTTCTCTTACTTTCTGTCCTCTTCCTGCAGGACGATCTGGTGCGGTGATTACTCCCACTACATTATATTCTTCTTCTAGTAGACCATTTAATATAGTTACTGCAAACTCTGGTGTACCCATGAAAACTATGCGTAAATCTCTCATAATAAGGTGTAGGTGTTATTTGCCAAGATGGCTATCTTTTTCTGATCCAAAAGTAGTCGAATCGTATTAATTATGGTTTGTTGTGGGTAGTCTAGTTGTGATATTTCGCGAGAAGTTTTTGGACCTTCTCTTAAAATATCAATAATAGCACTGTGTATAGCAGTTCTTGAAACTTGGTGTGTTGCATTTGTACATACATCACACTTTCCACAGGGTGTGGTTAATGTCTCATCAAAGTACTGCATAAGTTGGATTGCCCTGCAAACGGTATCTGTAGCGAGATATGTTTTTATAGCATCTACTTGGTTTTTCTTATACGTAGCTTGTGCATTTATATATGGAGCAATGACGTTTATAGTTCTATCATCATCTCTAGGCACAAGGAAGGTAATTGCGGTATCATAATTTTGATGCTCGTAATCTATGATGTCATCTTTCTCAAGAGTAAGTAGGACTTGGTGTACCTGTTCTATAGTTTTACTAGCTTTTGTAGCTACAATGCTATAGTTGATATTTGTGACTTGTTCAAAAACGGCTCCATACGTTCTAAGAACAGCCTTAACCACATCATCCAGCTGATTATTGCGAATCAAATAGTAAGAAAGCGCAAAGTCATTTACTTTAAAGTTGATTGTTGCGCGCTTTGTAAATTCTTGAGATAAGCTTATCACGCTATTACGATCTAGTGTTTGAAGCGCATTAAATGTAAGAATCGTATGAAGTTTGTAAGTTGCACAAAATTCACTGAAGTTAAATCGATGCAGTGTCTCTTGGCCCTCACCATAAGAGATCTGAAAGTAGTTGTTGAGGTGCTTGTATATTTTTTTCACATCTGCTACCTGAGGAATCACTTTTATAAACTGATTTTCTAATCGCACCTCGTCATTTTCATTATAAAGGAGTACAGCTTGTGATTCTTGTCCAGCTCTTCCAGCTCTTCCAGACTCTTGAAAGTAATTTTCTATACTATCAGGGATTTCTAAATGCACTACAGTAGCTACGTCTGCCTTATCAATTCCCATCCCAAAGGCACTTGTGCCTACCATGACCTGCACTTTATTATTACGCCATGCGAGGTATTGTTTGTGACGTTCATCACGAGACATACCTCCGTGGTAAGAGGTGGCAGAGATGCCTCTGCCTTTTAAAAAGTGAGCAGTATTAAGTGTAGCCTTTCTATTACGCACATATACAATAGCACTAGCCTTTGTATTTGCGAGGATAGTTTCTAGCTGGTAAAACTTGTCTGTAGCTTGCACTACATTATATGTGAGATTAGGGCGGTGATAAGAAGTTTTAAATAACTGCGGATCTTGTAATTCTAGCTGCTCTGTGATATCCTTTAATACCTTAGGTGTTGCTGTAGCAGTAAGCGCTATAAATGGTACGGTAGGCTTGAGAGCACGTAATTTTGAGATTTCTCTATATGCGGGTCTAAAGTCATGTCCCCATTGAGAAATACAATGAGCCTCATCTACAGCGATGAGAGAGACATTCATAAGTTTAATACGTTCTCTTACAAGCTCTTGTTGTAATCGCTCTGGTGAGAGATATAAAAGCTTGTAGTTGCCATAAATGCAATTATCGAGTAGCGTGTCTAGCTCGCTAAAGGAAATTCCGCTTGTGATAGAGAGCGCTTTGATACCTTTTTCTTGCAAAGTCATTACTTGGTCTTTCATTAAAGCGATAAGTGGTGATACCACTATCGTAATACCGTCCAGTAATAACGCAGGTAATTGATAGCATAGAGACTTTCCGCCACCTGTGGGTAATAGTGCAATACTATCACTCCCAGCAAGCACATTCTTTATAATTTCTGCTTGTTGTGGTCTAAAGGTGGAGTGACCCCAGTATTGTTGTAATATGTCTTGCGCTTGATTACTCAAGAGCTAGCGTTTTTAATATAAAAGCCGCTCTATCCTCTACTGGAGACATAGGTACTACAATAGGGGTGTACCCATAGTTTTGGTACGTTTTTACAAGGTGTTTTTCAATTTTTTGAGCTTGTTCAAAAGTCTCATAGCGTTCTTGATCTACCTTGTGTATTTTCTCCCAAGTAGGTAAGATGAATACGATATCATAAGTATACGTCTTGCAAGCCTGAACAAAAGCCTCAGGATATTCTTGTCCTATAAAGTCCATATATGCCACAGTGTCAGGAATCCCTCGATCTATAAAAACAGTGTCTGTGATGTATGTGTCCACTTCCTTATGTTGTTGTATGCGAGCATCTCTAAGAAGCTCAGAAAACAATAATGGTTTCTCTAGAAATAACTGGTCTATACCTTCCTTTTGAGCTTGACTTATTACTTGTCTTGAGATTTCCTCAAGGCAGGGATACCCTAGTTGTTCTAGGTGGTTAAGTAATGTTGTTTTCCCGGTAGATGGCCCTCCTATGAGAAGTATACGTTTTGGCATAAAAATGGTAGTCTTTTTAGCAAAATTAAGCAAACTACAAAGAACGTGATTTATGTACCTTTGTATTATAATAGACACCCATGAGTTTAGATAAAAATCCAGAAGAGTTTTATAAAAAATTAAAGACACAACTAGAAGAAACTTCTAGCTGGCCTGCACCTTATTTGTACAAGTTTATTGTGCCTGCAAATGCAGAGAAAGAAGCGCAAATTGAAGGGCTCTTTGACCACCTAGGAGCTGTAATAAAAAAGAATGTATCTCGCACAGGGAAGTACACAAGCGTTTCTATAAACGTACGTCTAGATAATCCTGATGTTGTGATAGAAAAGTATAAGGAAGTAGGTAAGATAGAAGGCGTTATTTCATTGTAAGAGATATATGCTTTCGCGAAAATGTTATTAATCACTACCATCTTTTAGTTTTACTAACTCCGCGTGAGGGATCGTAGTGGTTACCCTGCAGGCTCATGAAGCGATAGCGCAAGGAGCCGAAGCGTAAAAGCGTAGCGCCCGACCCTTGTGGTCACGCCCAAAGCATCTCAAGAACACAATAAGAGGCTTTTTTTATTGTTATGTTATCAATTTACTAAAGACTAGATGCGTTTAGACAAATTTTAGTATTTTGCACATGTCTTTACTTAAAGGACGACTTCACTTAATTTTTTACAATTGATAGATCAATTAGAGTACAACACGGAGAGAGTTCATCTCATCATTCCCGAGTATGGGCGCCATATACAGAAAATGGTAAATGATGCGACGGCAATGGAAGACGCCGAAGAGCGTAACAAAACAGCTAAAGCGATTATCGCAGTAATGGGGAATTTGCAACCTCACTTGCGTGATGTACCAGATTTTCAGCATAAGTTGTGGGATCAGTTATTTATAATGTCTGATTTTCAACTAGATGTTGAGTCGCCATATGGAAAACCATCTAGAGAGGAGCTTGCAGAGCGTCCAGAGCCTTTAGAATATCCGCAAAACCACCCTAAATATCGTTTTTACGGTAACAACATCAAACGTATGATTGATGTAGCCGTAAGCTGGGATAAAGGAGATATGCGTGAGGGACTTGCAATGACTATCGCAAACCATATGAAAAAGTGTTTCTTAAACTGGAATAAGGATACTGTAGATGATGAGGTCATCTTTAATCACCTATTTGAGTTAAGTAATGGGGAGATCAATCTAAAAAATAGTGGAGAAGAACTAGGAGATTCTGATAGACTTATAAGAGCAAACAAGAAAGCTAAAGCCGCAGATAATCCAATAAAGAAAAGAAGCTACTCAAAAAATACAAACAACAATAACAACCGCAAAAAGCGTTATTAAAATATATTTCTAATTAACTATGGCAACATTTCAGATCGAGGGAGGTCACCAACTTAAAGGTGATATCCAACCACAAGGCGCAAAAAACGAAGCATTACAAATATTATGTGCAGTACTACTCACTCCTGAAAAAGTTACCATAAGTAATGTGCCAGACATTATAGATGTAAATAAGCTCATCATGATCTTGGAAAATCTAGGTGTAAAGGTGGAGAAAATTGGAAAAGGTGAGTTCACGTTTCAAGCAGATGATCTTGACCTCGAGTACCTAGAAAGTGAGAAATTTAAAAAAGAAGGTAGTGGACTAAGAGGATCTATAATGATTGTAGGGCCATTACTAGCTCGTTTTGGCAAAGGATACATTCCTAGACCAGGAGGTGATAAAATAGGTCGTCGTCGTCTTGATACACACTTTGAAGGTTTTATTAAACTGGGAGCGACTTTTCGTTACAATCGTGAAGAACGTTTTTATGGTGTAGAAGCACCTAACGGACTTACAGGAGCATACATGCTACTAGATGAAGCATCTGTTACAGGTACGGCAAATATCGTGATGGCTGCCGTATTAGCCAGAGGAACTACAACTATATATAACGCAGCTTGTGAACCATATTTACAACAGCTTTGTAAAATGATGGTGCGCATGGGAGCAAATATTCAAGGGATAGGTTCAAACATGCTTATTATAGAAGGTGTAGAAAAACTAGGTGGTTGCGAGCATAGAGTATTACCAGACATGATCGAAATAGGATCATGGATAGGTCTTGCAGCAATGACTAAAAGTGAGATTACAATTAAAAATGTAAGCTGGGATGATCTTGGTGTTATACCTAATACCTTTAGAAAACTAGGGATAACGCTAGAACGTAAGGGAGATGATATTTACATTCCTGCACACACAGACGGTTACCAGGTGGAATCATACATTGATGGTTCATTTATGACTATCTCTGATGCACCATGGCCAGGTTTTACTCCAGATCTTTTAAGTATTATTCTAGTAGTGGCAACCCAAGCAAAGGGCGAACTAATGGTTCACCAGAAAATGTTTGAAAGTCGTTTGTTCTTTACAGATAAGCTTATAGATATGGGAGCCAAAGTGATACTTTGTGATCCGCACCGCGCTACAGTGATTGGACATAACTTTCAGTCTACGCTTAAGGCAACTACAATGACATCACCAGATATACGTGCTGGTATCTCATTGCTTATTGCAGCGTTAAGTGCAAAGGGAACTTCTACTATTCATAATATTGAGCAAATAGACCGTGGATATGAAAATATAGATGAGCGTCTTAGAGCAATAGGAGCAAAAATCACTAGAATAGATTAATCTAATCTCTAGTTATAAAATTAAAAAAGGCGCAAGTGATATTTGCGCCTTTTTTGTGGAATAGATTCTACCTTTGTCTACATGATTAGTTTAAAAAGAATATCGCTTTTATTTTCAATACTCATCTTATCTTGTAATCAAATGGAGCAACCTCAAATTCATAATACGCCTATTGTTATTGCACACAGGGGAGCGCAATTTTTATATCCAGAACATACGATGGAAGGGTATAAAAAAGCAATCGAACTAGGCGCAGATTTCATAGAGCCAGATCTTGTGATGACAAAGGATGGCGTTCTTGTAGCTAGGCATGAGCCTTTTATTTCTGGAACTACTAATGTCTCTGTACTCCCAGAATATGCAGATCGTAAAACCACAAAAATGCTTGATGGTGTACCTGTAACAGATTGGTTTGTATCTGACTTCACTCTTAGCGAACTCAAAACACTACGAGCGAGGCAGTCTTGGGAGGAGAGAACACACGAGTATGATGATCTTTTTGAGATCCCTACGTTTGAGGAGATTATCGCTTTCGCGAAAGCGAACAAAACCACATCAGGAAATCCTGTGGGTATTTATCCAGAATTAAAGCATCCTAGTTATCACCGAGAATTAGGGCTTGTAATGGAAGATCTCTTCCTTAATCAGATTACAAAGGCTGGTTATGTGGATAAAAGCTCACCCATTTTTGTCCAATGTTTTGAGGTGAGTACGTTGCAATACATTTCAGCACGTTCAGATGTGCGACTTATACAACTTATTGGTGCAGCTGGAATCTCTAGCAATGGAGATTTACGCTTTTCCAAAGAAGATGGTAGCTATGATCCAGAAGGGCAACCTTATGATTTCATACTGAGTAAAGATGCTCGTACATACAATTACTTCACAACCAAAGAAGGAATGAAGTTTGTTTCTACCTATGCCGATGGAATAGGTCCTTGGAAACCTTTTGTAATTTCTTATAGTAAAACGGATGAAGGAGAGGTTGAGATGCTAGCATCTACAGACTTTGTAGCGCTTGCACATGAGCAGAAGCTAGAAGTACATCCCTACACCTTTAGGAAAGAAGATACTTTGTGGAGTGAGAATAATGAAGGAATTACCGAGTATCAACTGTTTTTTGAGGCAGGCGTAGATGGAGTTTTTAGCGACTATACTAAAGATGCCGTAGCTGCCAGAAACAAATTCTTAGCAACCAATGATTAGTTGTTGTAAGTAGTAATATTTTCTTTGCTTCTTTTGTTACCTTTGCAGTCCTCAAAATTTGAGCAATTTTTCCAAATCATCACCACATGTCCTCTACAAAGAAAGTCGCATTTTATACACTAGGTTGTAAACTGAATTTTTCAGAGACGAGCACTATTGCTCGTAGTTTTGGGCAAGAGGGATTTGATAAGGTTGAGTTTTCTGAGCCTGCAGATGTCTACGTGATAAATACATGTAGTGTGACAGAAAATGCAGATAAGCGTTTTAAGTCAATTGTAAAACAAGCTCAGAAAGGAAATCCAGAAGGAGTTACTGTTGCAGTAGGTTGTTATGCACAACTCAAACCAGAAGAGCTTGCTGCTGTAGATGGTGTAGATCTCGTTCTTGGGGCGACAGAGAAGTTTAATGTTACAAGTTATATAAATGATTTACTAGATAATCCAGACAGATCTAAGGAGGGCGGAGAAGTACATGCTTGCGAAATTCAAGATGCAGATTTCTACGTGAGTTCTTATTCTATAGGAGATCGAACTCGTGCCTTTTTAAAAGTGCAAGATGGTTGTGATTATAAGTGTACCTATTGTACGATACCACTTGCTAGAGGTATTTCTAGAAGTGATACATTACAAAACGTATTGGACAACGCTTCAAAAATTGCCGCGCAAGACATAAAAGAAATTGTACTTACTGGAGTTAATATAGGAGATTACGGTAAGGGTGAGTTTGGTAATAAAAAGCACGAGCATACTTTTTTAGAACTTGTACAAGAGCTTGATAAAGTAGCCGGAATAGAGCGCTTAAGAATTTCTTCTATAGAACCTAATCTTCTTAAAAATGAGACAATTGATGTGGTGTCTAAGTCCCGCACATTTGTACCTCATTTTCATATTCCATTACAAAGTGGAAGTAACAAGATTCTTGGGTTAATGCGTCGCCGTTATCAACGCGAGTTATATGTAGATCGTGTTGCCAAAATCAAGGAGGTGATGCCGCACGCTTGCATAGGTGTAGATGTGATTGTAGGTTTTCCGGGAGAAACAGATGAGGATTTTCTAGAAACGTATAATTTCCTTACTAGTCTAGATATTTCTTACTTACACGTCTTCACGTACTCAGAACGTGATAATACTCCTGCGGCTGCGATGGATGGTGTAGTTCCCAAAAAAGTGCGCAGTAAACGTAGTAAAATGCTACGAGGACTTTCAGCCAAAATGCGTAGAGCATTCTATGAGTCTCAATTAAATAGTACACGTACGGTACTTTTTGAAAGTGAGAATAAGGAAGGCTACATTCACGGGTTTACAGAAAATTATGTAAAAGTAAAATCACCTTGGAATCCAGAACTTGTAAATACATTACACGAAGTGGAGCTAACTTCTATAGATGACGATGGAATGGTGAGATTTGATTTTGCAAACGTAGAGGTGTAGGTGATCGCTTTCGCGAAAGCGTACTTTAAAAACATCTACTCTTCTTTACTATCTAGAATATCAATAAATCGTGTGTTCTTGATTTCTTCCCATTCTTCTTTGAGAATTGAATAGCAACAAGAATTACGACGTCTACCGTTTTTTGTAACAATATCTTTGCGCATGATACCTTCTAAGGTAGCGCCTAGCTTTTCTACTGCTTTTCTTGAGCGAATATTGCGCTCGTCAATACGAAACTCTACACGTTCATAGCGAAGTTTTTCAAAAGCATAACGTAGCATGAGAAACTTGACATGTAAGTTAAGACCGCTTCCGCGAAAATCTTCTCCAAGCCAAGTCCATCCTATATGGACAATTTTATTGACATCATCTATATTTCCATAACGTGTGGAGCCAGCAAATTTGCAAAGTTTTTTGTCAAAAATGATAAAAGGTAAAGCAGTTCCTAATGATTGCCTTTCTATTGCATCCTTTATGTACGCCTTTAGTTTAGGCCCCGTAGATATATCCGAACCGCCATAGGCGTTGAGGTCTACTTCTTGTGATAATGGAAGAAGATCACTGTAATGGTAATTCTCTAAGGCAAGTAATTTTGCTCTTTCGTTTTCTAATTTCTTTACTTTCATATCAAAAAAAATGTGTCGTATTTAAAAATACGACACATTTTGTAAGAAGCGATATGTTATGAGTTATTATACTCCTAAAATCTCTGCATCGACTTTAAATTTAGTATAAATCTCAATTTCATGATCAGACTCGATGGTTTGATCTGTTGTTGTTTCTGTGCGCAATCTGTAAGAATCTTTCTTTATATACTCTTCAAGCTCTACATTCTCTATGTCTAGCGTAAGTGAGCGAGCTCCATTTTCTGGGATGCCCACTTTTGAAGCGATGAGTTGCTCTGGAAGACCATCTGCAGTGATATAAATAAAAATGTCATTTAAGAAATCAAAATCACCAGAAGCAGGTGTTTGAAGGTCAAGTCTCAAGGTGGTTAATTTCACACTTTCTACAAGACTAGAGTTTGTATTATTATTCTCAAATTCTGACTCTGAGTTTGTGGTGGTTTCTGGAGTAACAATATCAAACGGCGTACCTAGAAGTGTAGTCGCTTGAATCGTAAAGTTTGTAGTGTAGTCTATGTCAAATTTAGTGAGCTCATCAATTTTATCACAAGAGATAATTGTAAGTATAAGTAATGTGATAGCAAGTGTCTTTTTAATCATAATTGAGGGTTTTGTGTTCAATATTAACGAAATTTGATAAGCGAAAGTATCTATAATTTGTTTGCTTGAAAGATTTATATGAAAAATAATAAAGAAGAAGTACTAGCACGTCTAGCAGAGAGTTGTAAAAACACTTTAATGGAAACCTTAGATATTACTTATATAGATTTTGGAGAGGATTTTCTTGTAGCACAAATGCCTGTAACTCCAAAAGTACATCAGCCAGATGGAGTGTTGCATGGAGGTGCAATGGTTGCACTTGCAGAGAGTGTAGGGAGCGCTGCTAGTTTTATGTTTCTTAACCAGGAGCATACTATAAGGGGTATAGAAATCTCGGCAAATCATGTAAAGAGTAAGCGTGATGGGATGGTCTATGCAAAAGCTACATTTATACATAAAGGTAGAACCACCCAGCTTTGGAACATCGATGTGGTAGACGAAAACGATGCGCTTATTTCAAAATGTAAACTGACTACAATCGCTTTGCCTAGGAAGTAATGAATAGCACAGACTTTTTTGAACATATCGATGAGCATTTTGAAAGTGCATTACCATTTGTGGTTTATAGAAAACCTAATGAAGAAAAGATTCATGCGCTTTTACAAGATGATGAATCGCTTCACGAAGTAAATGACTTTTCAGAAAGTGGCTTCGTGTTTGCACCTTTTGATGCATCGACTTCAGAGACTGTCTTAATTCCTGCTGAAGAGTCTTTTGCAATGGAACTCAATTCCTTTGAAAATGAGATGCTATTAGAAGCAGAAACAATCGTAGTTAATCACACAAATGAGGATCGTGAGACTCATATTAAACTAGTAAAAAAAGGAATTGAAGCCATAGCAAATACGGTTATGAAGAAAGTGGTGCTTTCGCGAAAGCAAAACATACCGCATAACTATGAATCTCCTGTTGAGCTTTTTAAGCGATTACTAGGGACTTATAAGACCGCGTTTGTGTATTGCTGGTATCACCCTAATGTAGGTTTATGGCTAGGAGCTACGCCAGAAACATTATTATCTATAAATAATAGACGTTTGCATACAATGTCGCTAGCTGGAACACAGAAAACAAGCGCTAGTTCTGATGTGGTCTGGGGAGAAAAAGAACAAGAGGAACAACAATTTGTCACAGACTCTATTGTCGAAAATCTATTGACGCTTGTAAATGATCTTCAAGTTTCTGATGTTACGACCCAGCAAGCAGGAACTTTGCTACATCTCAAGACAGATATTTCTGCAATCATTAATGAAAATGAAACAAGCATAGCTGCTGTAGTAAATGCTTTACATCCCACACCAGCCGTTTGCGGACTACCAAAAGAAGAAGCAAAGGAATTTATCCTTAATCATGAAGGATATGCGCGTTCTTATTACACAGGTTTCTTAGGGGAACTTAATTACAAAACAGAAAAAAAGAGAGCAAGTACTCGTAGAAACGTTGAGAACCTTGCTTATGGCGCGATAAAAAAACACACTCATTTATTTGTAAACTTGCGATGCATGGAGGTAGATGCTCAAGGTGCACAACTATATGTGGGTGGAGGAATAACAGGATCTAGCGATGCCCTAGCAGAGTGGGAGGAAACTGTAAATAAGTTACAAACTGTTGCTAAGGTACTGCGTCCTGCATGACATGAAGGGGCTATCTGAGAAATAAAGTATCTCAAATTTTCTATAATTCCTGATTATAGATGCTCAATTCTAAATGGTAGAAATCGTATTTTTGTTACTAATGATTCACTCTAAAATTCCTGTAGCACAATCTATCGTTCACCTTTGCTTAAGTAAAGGAATTGACACGGTTATCATATCTCCAGGGTCCCGTAACGCACCGCTCACCATTGAGTTTACAAAAAATCCAAACATAAAAGCACACAGCATTGTAGATGAGCGCTGTGCTGCTTTTGTAGCTTTAGGAATAGCACAGCAATCTAGAAAGCCTGTGGCTATTGTATGTACTTCAGGTAGTGCTTTACTTAATTACTATCCAGCGATCTCCGAAGCTTTTTACAGTGATATCCCGCTTATAGCTATAAGTGCAGATAGACCTATAGAACGTATAGATATAGGAGATGGACAAACGATAAGACAAAAGAATGTTTTTGAAAATCACATTTTATATTCGGCAAACTTATATTCAGAATTAGTGCCCACAGATGAGGTTACGGATACTAAGATTGCTCAGAAAATAAAGGAGAGCCAGCGACATAATGATCAAGAGATTAATAAAGCGCTTAATATAGCGATTGAACAATCTGGCCCAGTACATATTAATGTTCCTTTTTACGAGCCTTTGTATGAAATGACAGATGTGGCGATAGCAAAACCTATAGAGGTAGCACCTCATAAAATTATTGGTCAGTTATCTTTAGACGAGTTACAACCCTATATGGATAGCTGGAATCATGCAACACGTAAGCTTGTAATAGTCGGTGTACAAGGGCCAAATGTGATGGAACAATCATTACTTGATATGTTAGGTAATGATCCTAGCGTTATTGTTTTTACAGAGACAACTTCAAATGTTTCTCACCCTAATTTCTTTACTCGCATAGACAATATAATCGGTAGTCTAGATGATGATGGTTTCAAAGCATTGCAGCCAGACATTCTATTAACCTTTGGAGGAATGGTGGTTTCAAAAAAGGTAAAAGCTTTTCTTAGAAATTACCAGCCAGAACAGCACTGGCATGTTGACGCAAAGAAAGCTTATGATACTTATTTCTGTCTTAATAAACATTTTGAAACTTCGGCTTCCCACTTTTTAGAAAACTTGCGAGATCACACTTCATACACTGAGAGTGTTTACCAACAGGAATGGCTTGCTATACGAGAAAAACGTGATGGACTTCATACAGAGTATATCAATCAAATGGAATGGTGCGATTTTAAAGCATTTGACCATATTCTCAGTGAGATTCCAGATCACTCAATGTTACAACTAGGTAATAGTAGTACCGTGAGATATGCACAACTATTTGATATTAATAAAACGCTTGAGGTTTATTGTAATAGAGGGACTAGCGGTATAGATGGAAGCACGAGTACTGCAATAGGTGCTGCTATGGTAAGTGGAAAGCCTACTACATTCATCACAGGAGAGCTAAGTTTCTTTTACGATAGCAATGCGCTGTGGAATAAAAATATTCCGCAAGATTTTAAAATCATCGTTATAAATAATAGTGGAGGAGGCATTTTCCGTATTCTACCTAATAAGGATAAGAACACGGATAACTTTGATGAGTTTTTTGAAACTACGCACGACCTTTCGGCAGAGAAGTTATGTGAGATGTATAATTTGAAATACTTAAAAGCAGATAGTGAGGAGAGTTGCGCTTTCGCGAAAGCGGAGTTATATGCATCAAATGATAAACCTGCGTTGCTTGAAATCTTCACACCGCGCAAAATCAACGATAAAGTGTTGCTTGATTACTTTAACTTTATCAAGTGATCTTTTTTAAGGATAGTTTAACTTTTTGTTTATCTTTAAGATGTAATAAAGAATTAACTAAACTAGTAACAATACAATTATGAGCAAAAGAGAAGAACTCATCGCCAAGTATGCAGATGATTTAAAGAACAAATGTGGAGTAACTCCAGACATGGACTTTCTTACTAAAGTAACAATAGGTTGTGGACCGTCTATCTATAATAAAGACTCATCTACAGTTTCTGGAGGTTCTGCTACAGAAATCGCTACTGTGAAGAATAACTTCTTAATAAAAAAACTAGGTCTTGCAGATAGCGCAGACTTAGATAAGGCTATCGATAGTGTTCTTGAAACATATGGAAAGTCTAACCGTAATAAATACCGTGCAGTAGTATACTATATGCTAGCAAAGCACTTTAAGAAAGAGTCTGTTTACAAATAGACTACTCTTACAATATTAAAAAAACGCCTTGACCTACCGTCAAGGCGTTTTTTGATTTTGGGCAACTAGTAAATTGCTTAATCTGTATGTGACATTGTGCTCAGAATTTTGTTGTTTTCTACCCTATAGATTAAGTCTATAGTAGATGGTTGTTTGTAATTTAAGTAATCGTATTTTTGCACTTTAATTAAGATTATGTTAGATATAGGAAAGTACCATATAATGAGAATAGATAGAGAGACAGAGCCTGGGCTTTTTCTTTCTAATGAAGCAGGAGATGACGTCTTGTTACCCAATAAATATGTTCCAGAAGAATATAAAATTTGGGATGAACTTAATGTGTATGTTTATCTTGATCATGAAGAAAGACCGGTAGCGACGACTCTTAAGCCTTTTATAGAGCTTAATAACTTTGGTTATTTAAGATGTACTGCGGTAAATGAAGTAGGAGCGTTTTTAGACTGGGGTCTTGAGAAAGAACTTTTCGTGCCTTTTGCTCAACAAGCAAGACCTATGAAGGTAGGTAGCTGGTACATTGTGTATATGTATCTAGACGCAAAAACAAATCGTCTTGCAGCCACAAGTAAAACCATGAAGTATTTATCTAACGATAATATTGAGGTAAAGAAGTTTGATAAAGTGGAAGTTATTATCTCACATATTACAGACCGTGGTGCAAATGCAATTGTAGATGGTAAACATAAAGGTCTTATATATAAGGAAGATATTTTTGAGGATATAAGAACTGGTGATAAACTTGAAGCATGGGTAAAGAAAATACGCCCAGATGGAAAAATAGACTTAGTACTTCAAGAAGAAGGATATAAAAGCATAGAGCCTAATGCTCAATACATATTTGACGAACTTCAAGCAAATGACGGATTCATGCCTTTACATGATAAATCTGATCCGGTAGATATACAAAACCAATTAGGTTTGAGTAAAAAGAGTTTTAAAAAGGCAATAGGCACTTTATATAGAGATCGTAAAATTTTAATAAAAGATGATGGAATTCATCTTATTGATTAGATTAACCAAGTAAGTGATAAAACAAAAGGCAGCTCATCGAGCTGCCTTTTGTTTTAATTAAATGGAGGATTTTGAGATCCGTCTTTAGCAAGCGGTAATAGAATTATCGCTAGTAACCCAATCAAGAGCCTCAGGTAGGCTGTCAAATATTGTGGGTTTAAATGGATAAAATTTGCTTTCAAAAATGGAAGACCTTTTACTTGTTTCGTTATAACTTACAATAGCGACCTTCGCTTTTGGGATATTAAAAGGCTCAGTATTCATAAGTGCTGTGGGAACAACAGCATATGCATTAAGTCTATTAGATATATATCCAAATGTGTCTAAATGTTCAAAATGATCTTTTATAAGTGATGCCAGGTATTGATAATTTTTTGCATCAAGTAATACACCTTCTTTAAACTCTGTAACAAGATAATTTTTAAACATAGTTACAGACCCGATATCTAGATGATATATAGTTTCAATTTCTTCTAAAGACTTTAATTCACTTATACTCATCGGCTTTAATAGCTTGTTGTTGATGGCTCAAAGATAATTTGAATTACAATTTTTGGGACTGTAAGTTGCTATATTACTGCGTTTTAGCTTGTATATGTAATTAATCGATGATAGATGTCACTTTGTCGATTTTAAAAAGTAATTTTCCTTGAAGTTTGTTTTAAAAGTCCTTCTTTATGTAGAAGTACAGAAATGGCTTTTAATCTCATATATGCAACGCTCATATATACATAGCCGTCATAAGTAGTCTTTGCTAGATCTGTTCCCCATGAGTTTTTTACTTTATAGTAGACGTTTGCATTTTGATCGGTTGCTTTCCCTGTGATATGCATTAGGTGGTCATCTGTAGTATTGTAGTTTTCAAACTCCTCTTGTCTATACTCTTGAGAGATTGTTTTTTCTAGTTCTGGACCTAAGACGGCAATCCTCTTATTCTCATCACGAGAAGGAATAACGGCTACACCATGTTTTGAAGAAAATGTGAGTTCGCTCACATCACAGTCAAGTGTAACTGTAAACCCATTGTCTAGTGCGTGATCTATATTACTTATAAATTCATCTAGCGGGAGATTGTACATTGATCCATTTGAAAAGTTATCAGGAATATTAAGTATAAATGAAGTGTAAAATGGATGGTGTGTAAAAGAAGTAAGCGTCACATAGTTTTTAGGATTTACTTTCATTTCTCTCGCAAACTCTTTAGGAGAATAAGTTTTACCATTATAATTAAATGTAGCTAAGTTTTCTCCTAGATACACATCTAGCACTTTATTCACGGCCTTTTTCCATTTTTTGCTTAAGCTACGCCCTGGATTATCAATGTAGGTGTCCAGCATAGCATGTAATACTGCTACCATTTCGGCATGATTATGAGCTTCTTCTGTATCAGCAAGTCCAGTATAAGCAGCGTGGGGAACTAATCCATAATTTGTTACACTATGTAATACATCATGAGCAAGCCCACCCTCAGAAAACTGTGCGCTACCTTGTCTCATTATGTAGTTATCTGCTTTTTCTGGATATATATTCCTTACCGTATACATTTCAGACAGATCTACAGTGTTGCCTGTCAGTCTTAGTATTTCACTTTCTAAAAAGGAAGATGTGCTAAAGCTCCAGCAGGTTCCAGTAACACCTTGACTTATTACAGCTGTAGCTTGTAAATCAATAGTATCTGTAAAAATATAGGGAGCGGTGGTGACTTCTTGTGCGTAGTACGCTTTCGCGAAAGCAAAAACAACCATCACACTTAGTACTACTTTTTTCATCGGTCTAGGAATAAAGAATTATTTTTACGCTAAAATAGCATTTTATGGATAAGCCAAACTGGCAAACAGCCAAAGAATACAAAGACATTACTTATAAGAAGAGTAATGGTGTAGCGAGAATAGCATTTAATAGGCCAGATGTGCGCAATGCATTTAGACCTAATACTACAAAGGAATTATATGATGCCTTTTATGATGCAAATGAGGACACATCTATAGGTGTAGTACTTTTATCTGCCGAAGGGCCATCATCTAAGGATGGTGTATATAGTTTTTGTTCAGGTGGAGATCAAAAAGCACGTGGTAAAGAAGGATATGTAGGAGAAGATGGATATCATAGACTTAATATATTAGAAGTACAACGTCTTATACGTTTTATGCCTAAAGCTGTAATCGCAGTTGTTCCAGGATGGGCGGTAGGAGGAGGGCACAGCCTGCACGTAGTGTGTGACTTAACACTAGCAAGTAAGGAGCACGCAATTTTTAAACAGACAGATGCAGATGTAACCTCATTTGATGGTGGTTATGGAAGTGCTTACCTCGCAAAAATGGTAGGGCAGAAGAAAGCAAGAGAGATTTTCTTCTTAGGTAGAAACTATTCTGCGCAGGAAGCTTATGAGATGGGAATGGTAAATGCCGTAATACCACATGCAGAGCTAGAGGATACTGCATACGAGTGGGCGCAAGAGATTCTTGCTAAATCACCTATATCTATAAAGATGCTCAAGTTTGCGATGAACCTTACAGATGATGGCATGGTGGGGCAGCAAGTTTTTGCTGGAGAAGCAACGCGTCTTGCATACATGACAGATGAGGCTGTAGAGGGTAGAAATGCTTTTCTAGAAAAAAGAGCACCTAATTTTGAGAAGAAGTGGATTCCATAGAGGAGGCTTCAGCGTTTTAAAAGTAAAAACCCGTTCAATTATCATTGAACGGGTTTTTTTTTTTCAATTTTTCGCGAAAGCGAATTATTCAAAATAAGAAAATGTCTCACCATCTTCTATAGTAAGCAGCGTTTCATATATAAGTTTAATCACATTTTCTACATCTTCACGGTGCACCATTTCTACAGTAGTGTGCATATATCTTAAAGGTAATGATATAAGGGCAGAGGCTACGCCGCTACCGCTATAAGCAAATGCATCTGTATCTGTACCCGTAGCACGAGAAAGTGCAGCTCTCTGGAAAGGAAGTTTATTCTTTTCGGCTGTTTCTGTAATACGATCACGTAACTTTTGTTGTACCGCAGGAGCATATGCGATCACAGGTCCTTTACCTAGTTCCACATGTCCTTGCTTTTTCATCTCTATCATAGGCGTTGTGGTGTCATGAGTTACATCTGTAACGATTGCCACATTTGGCTTAATACGCTCTGCAATCATTTGTGCACCACGTAACCCTATTTCCTCTTGCACAGAATTTGTAATATAAAGACCAAAAGGTAAGGTCTTTTTATTCTCATGAAGTAATCTAGCAACTTCTGCAATCATAAAGCCACCTGCACGATTATCTATAGCACGGCACACAAATTTATCTCCGTTTAAAACATGGAACGTATCTGGGTAAGTGATTACACAGCCTACAAATATGCCCATTTTTTCAACTTCTTCTTTATCTGCTGCCCCTACATCTATAAAAATGTTATCAGGTTTTGGAGCTTCTTCTTTAGACTTATCACGAGTGTGAATTGCTGGCCAGCCAAACACTCCTTTTACAATGCCATTTTTAGTGTGCACATTTACAATCTTAGAAGGAGCAATCTGGTGATCACTACCGCCATTACGTATTACATATATAAGACCATTATCTGCTATGTAATTTACATACCAAGATATTTCGTCTGCATGTCCTTCTATTACTACTTTATATTTTGCGTCTGGATTAATTACTGCAACTGCAGTTCCATAGGTATCTGTGATAAATTCATCTACATAAGGAGTGAGATAATCCATCCACAATTTTTGACCGTCCCACTCATAACCAGTAGGAGCAGCGTTGTTGAGGTAACGTTCGAGAAAGTCCAGAGACTTTTTATTTAAAATGCTTTTTGAAGCCATAGTATAATATTTTCTTTAAATGTAAGAATATTAACCAAGAGTTTATAACGTTATAGAGGTCTAATACCTAATTTTGGAACGATTTTAGCTTAAAGCGAAAGAAAAAGATGCGCATACATAATCTCCTATATATAATAGTATTCATAGCAAGGTTTGCTTGTGCTCAAGAAACTCCTGTAGATTCTACAGAAGTAGCAATTGAGTATTACATCATTCAGGGAGACACCATCCCAAGGAGCGCTATATATCTTAATGAGGTAATCGTTTTTAAAAGATTGAAGTTTGATAATAAAGAAGACCGTAGACGCTACTTAATACTACGCCGAAAAACTAGAAAGGTTTTTCCATACGCAAAACTTGCTGCAGATAGGCTTGTAGAATTAAATAGTAGATTAGATTCTATAGAGGGCAAACGCGCTAGAAAGAAGTACACAAAAATCATTCATAAATATCTAGAAGGAGAATTTTCGGCAGAGCTTAAGAAACTCACACGCACCGAAGGACAAATACTTATTAAGCTCATACACCGTCAAACAGGCGAGACAGCCTTCGAGTTGATAAAGAGGTTGCGCAGTGGTTGGAGAGCATTCTGGTATAATACAACCGCCAGTGCTTTTGACATATCACTTAAAAGAGAGTTTGATCCAGTAAACGAGGAAGAAGATTTCCTTATAGAAGATATACTGCAACGCTCTTTTCAATCAGGAATTCTAGAAACACAGCCTAGCGCTTTAGACTTTGAGTTTTTAGAATTATCAGATAAGTGGAAGGAGAAAGGAGTAGAGTAGCATCATACCTATTATATAGTATAATTACATTGTATCGCTTTCGCGAAAATTTCTAGGGTGCTTTTTGCAGCTATTTGATGGTTGCTGAGGTGAGATTTGCTGGCTTCTCTGAGTTTATGAGAGGTAAAATAGGGTTCTTTTAGCTTAGTTGAGGTGTTAGTCAAATTATTTTAAAAGCTACTTCATGTATTTACAGTGAGTTGCATATTTCCTTAAAATTTTCCTAAGAATATTCTTGTCAGATTAGAACTTCGGTGTATCTTTGCCACCCGCTTAACAGCAAGCGGTTGTTCTTTTAAATGTCTTCAAAAAGTTTGTTTTTATTTTTTCAAATTATTTTTCAAAAGATAGTTTTAGATTAATAAAAAGGTTGTAGTTTTGCAGCCGCTAACAAATGGAGGTTATTTGGGAGTTATGTTCATTGCGATTGTTGCTTAGTTTTAAAGGTTTGAAATTAAATTTTCAATTATTTTTAAGATTAAGTTGTGAGTTTAAAAAACAGTTGTATATTTGCACCCGCTTAGAGAAACAGTAACATATCTAGCGAAGTTCAAAAGTTTTTATTTAGATGTTTTGGAAGATTAGTTATTCTAATTTGAGGTTCGAATCCTTAGCATTTACAAGAGTTTTCTACTATTAATAGTAGTAGAGAAAGTTCATTGATTTATTGAATTGACAGCGCGTATTAATATCTTCGGGTATTATTACAAAGAATTTGAAAACTAGAAGTTTATTATTGACCAGATATTTCGAGTCGTGAGGAGTTAAATTTATTTACAATACACGATGAAGAGTTTGATCCTGGCTCAGGATGAACGCTAGCGGCAGGCTTAACACATGCAAGTCGAGGGGTAACAGAGGTAGCTTGCTACTTGCTGACGACCGGCGCACGGGTGCGTAACGCGTATAGAATCTACCTTATACTGGGGGATAGCCTTTGGAAACGAAGATTAATACCCCATAGTATGTATTAATGGCATCATTTTTACATTAAAGTTTCGGCGGTATAAGATGACTATGCGTTCTATTAGTTTGTTGGTAAGGTAACGGCTTACCAAGACTACGATAGATAGGGGTCCTGAGAGGGAGATCCCCCACACTGGTACTGAGACACGGACCAGACTCCTACGGGAGGCAGCAGTGAGGAATATTGGACAATGGAGGCAACTCTGATCCAGCCATGCCGCGTGTAGGAAGACTGCCCTATGGGTTGTAAACTACTTTTATATGGGAAGAATAAGGTCTACGTGTAGACTGATGACGGTACCATAAGAATAAGCACCGGCTAACTCCGTGCCAGCAGCCGCGGTAATACGGAGGGTGCAAGCGTTATCCGGAATCATTGGGTTTAAAGGGTCCGTAGGCGGGCATATAAGTCAGTGGTGAAAGTCTGTGGCTCAACCATAGAATTGCCATTGATACTGTATGTCTTGAATTATTGTGAAGTGGTTAGAATATGTAGTGTAGCGGTGAAATGCTTAGAGATTACATAGAATACCGATTGCGAAGGCAGATCACTAACAATATATTGACGCTGATGGACGAAAGCGTAGGTAGCGAACAGGATTAGATACCCTGGTAGTCTACGCCGTAAACGATGGATACTAGTTGTTTGGTTTTCGGACTGAGTGACTAAGCGAAAGTGATAAGTATCCCACCTGGGGAGTACGTTCGCAAGAATGAAACTCAAAGGAATTGACGGGGGCCCGCACAAGCGGTGGAGCATGTGGTTTAATTCGATGATACGCGAGGAACCTTACCAGGGCTTAAATGTAGATTGACAGGACTAGAGATAGTTTTTTCTTCGGACAATTTACAAGGTGCTGCATGGTTGTCGTCAGCTCGTGCCGTGAGGTGTCAGGTTAAGTCCTATAACGAGCGCAACCCCTGTGGTTAGTTGCCAGCGAGTAATGTCGGGAACTCTAGCCAGACTGCCGGTGCAAACCGTGAGGAAGGTGGGGATGACGTCAAATCATCACGGCCCTTACGTCCTGGGCCACACACGTGCTACAATGGTAGGGACAGAGAGCAGCCACTTAGCGATAAGGAGCGAATCTATAAACCCTATCTCAGTTCGGATTGGAGTCTGCAACTCGACTCCATGAAGCTGGAATCGCTAGTAATCGGATATCAGCCATGATCCGGTGAATACGTTCCCGGGCCTTGTACACACCGCCCGTCAAGCCATGGAAGCTGGGGGTACCTGAAGTCCGTCACCGTAAGGAGCGGCCTAGGGTAAAACTGGTAACTAGGGCTAAGTCGTAACAAGGTAGCCGTACCGGAAGGTGCGGCTGGAACACCTCCTTTCTAGAGCTTGTCCCTGTTATTGTGCGTTACGT
>NZ_CP029151.1:0-202500 GCF_003095655.1 Dokdonia sp. Dokd-P16 | reverse complement strand
GTGCTGTTACCAATAATAAAAGAGTTCCTCCCATAAGCTTGACACCTTTGGCTAGCTTTTCTTTATTTGTGTGCATGATATTCATGTATTGCTTTACGTACACTGCCGTAGGTTAATAATAAAGTGTTTGCTTCTTTTTCAGGTATATCAAGAGAGGTCATAATCATATTAGTTCCTCGTTGTACTAGCTTCTCATTACTGAGTTGCATATCTACCATTTTATTTCCCTTAATATGTCCAAGCTTAATCATTGTAGCTGTAGATATCATATTGAGAACTAACTTCTGAGCTGTTCCTGCTTTCATACGTGAGCTTCCCGTAACAAATTCTGGACCCACGATTGGAACTATTGGATATACAGCTGTTAATGCAAGTGGACTTCCTTCATTACAAGTAATGCACCCGGTGGTGATGTTTCTTGCGTTACATTTCTCTAGAGCACTAATAACGTACGGTGTTGTTCCTGATGCAGCAATACCAATTACGACATCGTTATCTGAAATATTATGGGAGCTAAGATCTTCCCAACCTTGAGTACTACTATCCTCTGCAAATTCTACAGCATTTCTTATTGCATCATCACCACCTGCGATTATCCCAATAACTGTTTCGGGAGATACACCAAAAGTAGGAGGGCACTCACTTGCATCTACAACACCTAAGCGACCGCTAGTTCCTGCCCCCATATAGAATAGTCTTCCGCCTTTTTTTAATTTTAACACAATCACATCCACTAATTTTTCAATATGTGGAATAATCTTCTCAACTGCGTTTGGAACTGTTTTGTCCTCTTGATTAATATTTGAGAGAAGCTCTGTGGTAGTCATCTTTTCGAGATGATCGTAGTGGGAATCTTGTTCTGTTGTTCTTGTAAATGTCACTGTTTGTTTTTTTGGCTTATGTAAAGGTACAGTGTTTCTTTTTATTTGCTGTCCACGTGTAGTTAATTGTGTTACCTTCCTATTGGATAGTAGATTGAGAATTGTTGAGTCATTTTTTCGCGTAAGCATAATTTATATCTAATAAAATTTAACTCGTATCCATTGTATGAGTATCTTTCAAATGTTAACTTTGTGTAACGTAGTAAATGCAGACATGTTATGAGTAGTCTTTCTAAAGTTGTGGATTCTCTTGAGTATAGAGTCGCTACTTTGTTGAAAAAATACGAAGATGTGAAGCAAAAGCGGATAGACCTGGAAACAGAACTTACCGCAATGCAACAAGAAAACAAACAACTGAGAGACGCCATTGTGGCGAGTGAACAGAAGGTGAAGACTCTTAAAACGGCAAATGCATTACTAGGCAGTAACGATTACAAAAGGGAAACCAAATTGAAGATAAACGCACTAGTACGTGAGATTGATACATGTATTGCGTCACTGGCTGAATAATTATGGCAGACAAACTTAAAATTAAATTGTCTATTGCAGATCGCGTATACCCGCTTACTATTGATCCAGCTCAAGAGGAGGGATTACGTAAAGCGACTAAGGAGATCGAGGCGATGGTGAAGCAATTTGAGGAGAGTTATGCCGTAAGAGATAAGCAAGATGTACTTGCCATGTGTGCATTGCAATTTGCCTCAAAGGTTACCCAAAAAACTATAAATGAAGACTCTCTTAGTGATGAGACAGCAGCTAGGCTACAAAAACTTGCTGCGCTTCTCGATGAGAGCTTAACATAGACGTTCTTTACATACAACAGCATATTACTGCCTGCATTGGATATTTTTTTGATAAACTCAACAGTTATTTATTATAAAGAGTGACTCTAAGTTGTAAAAGCATGCCGTTACTAGACTTGTCTAGGTAGACGGAACCTTGATCAGCTTTCTAGCTCTAATCCTTACTATTAGGAGTTTATACAAAATGCACTTCTAATGCAGGCTTTTTTATATCTCATCGTGAGATGTTAAGGTTGTAAAACCTTATAAATCAACCATTAGTACTGCCCTTTGCGGCATTTAAAATATTCACTAAAATTATGGAACATAATGCACTCTTGTTCATCGTAGGTGTGATTGCACTAGCTTTAGGCTTTCTTATAGCAAAAATGCTAGAACGTAATAACGCATCGCAGATTATCAAACGCGCTAAGAAAAGTGCCCAAGGCATTTTAAGAGAAGCAACTTCTGATGGAGAGTCTCTTAAAAAAGATAAAATATTACAAGCAAAAGAAAAATTTATTGAGCTTAAAGCTGAGCATGAGAAGGTAATATTATCTCGTGATAAGAAAATGAATGATGCAGAGAAACGCGCTAGAGACAAAGAATCTCAAGTAAGTGGAGAGCTTTCGCGAAATAAAAAATTAAATCAATCACTAGAGGATAAGATTAAAGATTATGATAAGCGTTTAGAATACGTTGATAAGAAAAAGGCTGAAGCAGAGAAGATGCATGAGAGTACTGTGCAACAACTTGAAGTTATTTCTGGACTTTCTGCTGAAGAAGCAAAAAGTCAACTTGTAACTACGCTTAAAGATCAAGCCAAGGCTGATGCAATGAAGCATGTTCAAACTTCCATAGAAGAGGCAAAAATGACGGCAGAGCAGGAAGCTAAGAAGATTATCATAAATACGATACAACGTATTGGGACAGAAGAAGCGGTAGAAAATTGTGTATCTGTCTTTAATCTAGAAAGTGACGACGTAAAAGGTAGAATCATAGGTCGTGAAGGACGTAACATACGCGCTATAGAAGCTGCAACGGGTGTTGAGATTATAGTAGATGATACTCCTGAGGCAATCATACTTTCATGTTTTGATAGTGTGCGTCGTGAGGTAGCTCGTCTATCTCTTCACAAGCTTGTAACAGACGGTCGTATTCACCCAGCACGTATAGAAGAAGTTGTTCAAAAGACGACAAAACAGATAGAACAAGAAATTGTTGAAGTAGGTAAGCGTACGGTGATTGACTTAGGAATACACGGTTTACACCCAGAGCTTATTAAAGCTGTTGGACGTATGAAGTATCGTTCTTCTTACGGACAGAATTTACTACAACACAGTAGAGAAGTAGCAAAGCTTTGCAGCGTGATGGCTGCAGAACTTGGTGTAAATGCCAAGCTTGCTCGTAGAGCTGGACTTTTACATGATATAGGTAAAGTGCCAGATACTGATACAGAAACTCCACACGCAATCTTAGGAATGCAGTGGGCAGAAAAATATGGAGAAAAACCAGACGTTTGCAACGCAATAGGAGCTCACCACGATGAGATAGAAATGACTAGTTTATTATCACCTATCGTTCAAGTTTGTGATGCTATAAGTGGAGCGCGTCCAGGAGCTCGCCGTCAGGTACTAGATTCATACATACAGCGTCTTAAAGATCTTGAGGAAATTGCTTTTGGTTTTCAAGGTGTTAAAAAAGCATATGCAATTCAAGCCGGACGTGAGTTACGTGTAATTGTAGAGAGCGAAAAAGTAAATGATGATAAAGCATCTAATTTATCTTTCGAAATTTCTCAAAAGATTCAAACAGACATGACCTATCCAGGTCAAGTAAAAGTTACGGTAATACGCGAGACAAGAGCGGTAAATATTGCAAAGTAATTTTAAAACTTTATTATAATTTGAAAAAGCCTGTACATATTTGTACAGGCTTTTTTATTGGGTTTAATTGTAATTGCTTCATTTTAAACAATTCATAATGAGCATTATCTTTTTTAAGATATTAATATTCAAAGCTTACTTTTAGAACTAATTATTTAAAAAGCGGTGCTTTTTTATAATTAGTGCTGAAAGTTTAAGGCTAACTCAAATAAGTTGCTACCTTTGAGTCATCTTATGAACAGCATAATTGTATATATCTTAAAAGCCCTAACAGCACTTCTTGCTGCAAGGCCTGCTATGCAATTAATTCCTGTTCCTGTACGACGCTTTCGCCGCCGCCCGTAAGGGTAGCTCAATAATGAGGGATGGTAGGTGAGTCCTATCCCGTTTTCCACAAAAGGAACCGTCACATTTTCAATATACATTTTAACTTAAATCATCGCTATGCAAATTGTTGTAGCCACGATTTCGCACACACCATATGCTCAGATTATCTGTGATACCATCGCAGAGTCATCTAAAGTACGTGGTACAGGAATCGCTCGTAGAACTCCAGAATATGTTATCTCAAAGATGGAAGCAGGTAATGCTGTCATTGCTTTAGAAGGAGACGTTTTTGCTGGCTTCTGTTATATAGAAGCCTGGGGGCACGAAAAATTTATAGCCAACTCTGGTCTTATTGTACACCCAGACTTCAGGGGACAGGGACTTGCCAAAAAAATTAAAGGGGAGATATTTACGCTTTCGCGAAAGCGTTATCCAGATGCAAAAATCTTCGGTATCACTACGGGTCTTGCCGTGATGAAGATTAATAGCGATCTGGGGTATAAACCCGTCACGTTTTCTGAACTCACAACAGATGAGAGCTTCTGGAAAGGTTGCCAGACGTGCAAGAACTTTGATGTGCTCACACGTACAGAGCAAAAGATGTGCTTATGTACAGGGATGCTCTATGACCCATCAAAAGAATCAAAACCTACAGAAAAAAATACTGTAAAGGCACCTGTTTTTAACAGGCTAAAACAAATAAAGGAAAAGCTATTCCTTAAAAAAAATAAGTAATGAAAAAATTAATCTTAGCATACTCAGGAGGACTCGATACAAGCTATTGTGTAAAATATTTTACTGCAGAAATGGGATATGAAGTACACGCTGTAAGTGTAAATACAGGTGGATTTACAGATCAAGAAATCGCCAATAATAAAGAGAAAGCCCTTGCACTAGGAGCTACATCATATACAAATATAGATGCCGTAGCTACGTTTTATGATACGGTGGTAAAGTATCTAATTTTTGGTAATGTACTTAAGAACAACAGTTACCCACTTTCTGTAAGTGCAGAGCGCATCGTGCAAGCTATCGAAATTGCAAATTTTGCCAAAGAACAAAATGCAGATGCCATTGCTCATGGTAGTACTGGTGCAGGTAACGATCAGGTGCGTTTTGATATGACGTTCCAGACTATTGTGCCAGAGTTAGAAATAATAACGCCGATTAGAGATCAAACGCTTTCGCGAAAGCAGGAAATCGATTACTTACAGAGTCACGGTATCTCGTGGTCTTGGGAGAAGGCACAGTATTCTATAAATCAAGGTCTGTGGGGTACAAGTGTAGGAGGTGCTCAAACCCTAACCTCACATCAAACACTTCCTGAAGATGCATATCCTAGTCAGCTGGAGGTTAGTGATTCACATACCATCAAGCTAGGTTTTACAAACGGAGAACCTACTTCGTTAAATGGAAAGCAAGGTTCATCAGTGGAGATTATAGAGCAACTAGAAGACATCGCAAGTAAGTATGCCATAGGTCGCGGGGTGCACGTAGGGGATACCATCATAGGTATAAAAGGAAGAGTAGGTTTTGAAGCTGCAGCCCCTATAATTATACTCGGAGCGCATCGTACACTTGAGAAGCACACGCTTTCAAAATGGCAATTGCAACATAAAGAAAATATCGCTTTGTGGTATGGTACTCATTTACACGAGGGGTTATACTTAGAGCCTGTAATGAGAGACTTTGAAGCTTTTTTACAAAGCAGCCAGAATACAGTCACGGGAGAGGTCGAGTTGATATTACATCCATATAGATTTGAGGTAGTAGGTATCACATCAGATTATGATCTTATGCAATCTAAGGTCGCGAGTTACGGAGAAGAAAACCAAGGCTGGACTGCCGCCGAAGCTAAAGGATTTATAAAAATATTAGGCAATCAGTCTAGAATCATAGCAAACCAGAACAAATGAAAAAAATAGGAATCATAGGTGGTGCAGGTTATACTGCTGGGGAGCTCATTAGACTGCTTATTCATCACCCAGAAGTGCAGATAGATTTTATATACAGCACAAGTAATGCTGGTAATGCAGTAGGGATTGTTCATCAAGATCTTGCTCACGTAGACCTTAGTTTTACAAGTAAAGTAAATAGTGAGGTAGATGTAGTCTTCTTATGTTTGGGTCATGGTAATTCTGGCGAATTCTTGAGAAATCATACTTTTTCTGATGCTACAAGAGTCATAGATCTCAGTAATGAGTTTAGACTTAAAAATGATATCTTTTTTCAAGATAGAGTTTTTGTATATGGACTTCCAGAAATCAATAAAGAGGAAATAAAAAGCGCGCAGAATATTGCAAACCCAGGCTGCTTTGCCACTGCTATTCAGCTGGCATTATTACCGCTGGCGAGTGCTTGTTTGCTCAGTCAAGATGTACATATTAATGCCGTAACAGGCGCTACGGGAGCGGGAGTAAAACCTAGTGCTACTACGCATTTTGGGTGGAGAGATAATAACTTCTCACACTATAAGGCTTTTAACCATCAGCATCTTGGGGAGATAGGAGAGTCTATTGTGCAGCTGCAAAAAGGTTTTAACAGCGAACTTCATTTTATTCCGCAGCGTGGTAATTTTTCTAGAGGAATTTTTGCAACTGCCTACACATTTTATGAGAGTACGATTGAAGAGGCATATGCGCTTTATGAGGATTTTTATAAGGACTCCGCTTTCGCGAAAGCGGTAAAAGCACCTTTACATCTCAAACAAGTGGTAAATACAAACTACTGCTTTATACACTTAGAAAAACACGGCAATAAATTATTGATCACCAGTGTGATTGATAACCTCTTAAAAGGTGCGAGTGGTCAAGCTGTAGAAAATATGAATCTAATGTTTGGGTGGGCTCAAGATACTGGGCTCCAACTCAAGGCAAGTTATTTCTAATAGTTAAGATATAGACATATGAAAATAGCAATCATAGGAACGGGAAATTTAGGTCTTGCCATCGCAAAAGGACTAATCACAAATAATGCGGTGACTAGCTTATATCTTACTAAAAGAGATATTTCGAGTATCGAAAAATGGGATGCATATAAAGAGGTGACAACTACGAGTGATAATCGTGATGCTGTTGCAAAAAGTGACATTCTCATATTCGCAGTACAGCCAGGTCATTTTGCAGGTATACTTGAAGATATTAAAGAACTACTTACTGAGAAACATATTATCATCTCTACAATCACAGGTTTTAAAGTGCCGCAAATCGCTGAAATTGTAGGAGACGATCAATTTATTATACGAGCAATGCCTAACACTGCTATTGCTGTTGGGCAAAGTATGACCTGTTTATGTAGCAACACGGCAGGCGAAAAGCGTATTGCCATAGCCGAAGCCATTTTTAATAAACTAGGCACAAGCCTTATTATTCCAGAAGGACTGATGCAAGCTGCTACAGTAATCTGTGCGAGTGGTATTGCTTTCTGGATGCGATTGATAAGAGCAACTACGCAGGGAGCCATACAGCTAGGTTTTGACGCAAAAGAAGCACAAGAACTTGCTATGCAAACCTGTCTAGGAGCTGCCACTTTGGTTATTAAATCTGGAAACCATCCAGAAGCAGAAATTGATAAAGTGACTACGCCAAAAGGCTGTACTATAGAAGGTCTCAATGAGATGGAACATTCAGGTTTAAGCTCTTCTCTCATAAAGGGAATTGTGGCTAGTTATCAAAAAATTAATAGCATCTCATAGTGCTTAAAAATAAAGAGTATGAAATTATTTGATGTATATCCACTTTATGATGTTGCTCCTGTCAAGGCAGAGGGATGCTATGTGTATGATCAAAGTGGTCAAGAGTATCTTGATTTATATGGCGGTCACGCGGTGATCTCTATAGGTCACGGGCATCCTCATTATATAGAGAAATTAAAAACGCAGATGGATGCCATAGGGTTTTATTCTAATGCAGTTCAGAATCCGTTACAGGTGGAGGTTGCTCAGAAGTTAGGAGCACTTTCTGGTTGTGAAGATTATGATTTGTTTTTCTGTAACTCTGGCGCAGAGGCAAATGAGAACGGATTAAAGCTAGCTTCTTTTGAAACAGGTAAAAGTCGTGTGGTAGCTTTTAAAAATAGCTTTCACGGGAGAACATCTGCCGCGGTAGCAGCGACAGATAATCCTACCATTGTTGCGCCTATAAATGCGCAACACAAAGTATCCATAATTGACTTGGGCAATACAGAGCAACTAGAGGAAACTTTGCAACAAGGAGATTGCTGTGCGGTGATTTTAGAATTTATACAAGGTGTAGGAGGTTTAGATCAATCTACAGAGGTGTTTTATCAAGATGTTGCCGCGCTTTGTAAAAAATATGATGTAAAACTCATTGCAGACGAGGTGCAATCTGGTTTTGGGAGATCTGGAGATTTCTTTGCTTTTCAAAAGTATAATATCACGCCAGATATCATCACCATTGCAAAAGGAATGGGTAACGGTTTTCCCGTGGGAGGTGTCCTGGTGCATCACTCCATTGAGGCGAGATATGGGATGCTGGGAACGACCTTTGGCGGTAATCATCTTGCTTGCGCTGCTACACTGGCAGTTCTCGAAGTGATTGAAAAGGAGCATTTGATGACACACGCAAAGGAAATGGAAACCTACTTTAGGGAGAAAGCACTTGCCTTTGGCAATCGGGTGACTGTAAAAGGTCGCGGACTCATGCTAGGGTTAGACCTTGGCTATGATGTAGGGGCATTGCGCAAAAAACTCATCTACGAGCATCATATTTTTACGGGAGGAGCAAAAAACAAACACGTGCTCAGAATACTTCCACCACTTACGATTCAAAAACCACAGATAGATTTACTATTTGAAGCATTACACAAAGAGTTATGAAGAACTACATATCCATAAATGATATTCCTAATTTAGAAATGGCGATTAAAGAAGCGCTGTATATGAAGGAGTATCCGTACGCTTTCGCGAAAGCGGGAAAACAAAAAATCTTAGGTCTTCTATTTTTTAACTCGAGCTTACGTACTAGACTAAGCACTGAAAAGGCTGCCAAAAATCTTGGGATGGAAACGATGACACTCAATGTAAACAGTGATAGCTGGCAACTAGAGTTTGAAGATGGTACTGTGATGGATGGTACAAAAGCAGAGCATATCAAAGAGGCTGCGCAGGTGTTATCGCAATATTGTGATGTACTTGCCGTGAGAGCTTTTCCAGGGCTGGTAGATAAAAGTCAAGATGAGCTAGAGGTCGTGCTTTCTGCATTTATGCAATATGGGAGTGTGCCCGTTGTAAATCTAGAGAGCAGTACGGCGCATCCGTTACAAGGGTTTACAGATGCAATCACGATTTACGAACTCTCCGAAAGTCTACGTGCAGCAAATAAAAAGCCTAATGTTGTGTTGACCTGGGCGCCACATCCTAAAGCCTTGCCGCACGCAGTCGCAAACTCATTTGTACAGACGATGCAAAAGGCAAATGTAAATTTCACAATTACTAATCCAGAGGGGTATGATCTCAATCCAGAAATACGTGGTGAAGTACCTGTGATTCATAATCAGAAAGAAGCCTTTGCAAATGCCGATATCATTTATGTGAAAAACTGGAGCAGCTATGAAAATTATGGTAAGGTGCAATCGCAAGACAGTAACTGGATGATTAATGCCGAAAAACTTAAGGAAACCAATCAAGCCAAAGTAATGCATTGTCTACCTGTGCGTCGTAACGTTGTCATTGCAGATGATGTACTAGACACCGAGTCAAGCGCTGTAATCCAGCAAGCTGGTAATAGAACGTGGGCTGCACAATGGGTGCTTAAAAACATACTCGATAATGATAAATAAACAGCAACTTACCGTAGTAAAAATAGGTGGAGACATTGTAGATTATGATGAGCTACTCACCTCATTTTACACGCATTTTAAGGCAATTTCTGGTCCTGCAATTATCATACACGGTGGAGGAAATAAAGCATCTACCCTACAAGAGCAGCTGGGTTATGTTCCAGTAAAAGTAGACGGGAGAAGGGTGACAGATGAAATTACGCTAGAGGTTGTGACGATGGTGTATGCCGGACTTCTCAATAAGAAGCTTGTCGCTGGCCTGCAGGCAAAAGGTAAGAACACCATAGGACTTTCTGGCGCAGATGGTGATGTCGTGAGAGCGCATAAACGCGAAGTGACGACGGTAGATTATGGTTTTGTGGGAGATATAGATAGAGTGAATGTGAGTTTTATAAATGACCTCCTTTCTGACGGTAAAGTGCCCGTATTTTCTGCAATTACGCACGATGGTAATGGGCAATTGCTCAACACCAATGCAGATACACTCGCTGCCAAAATCGCGGTAGCAATGAGCTCTCTCTATAACGTTCAGTTGTTTTATTGTTTTACAAAACCAGGTGTCCTTGAAGATGTAAATAATGATGAATCGATAGTAACGCGCATAGATAAAGGGCTTTATAAAGAGATGAAAACAGCGGGACAAATATTTGAAGGTATGATTCCTAAACTAGATACTGCTTTTGAGGCGCTCGATCAAGGCGTTATGAGAGTGCATCTGGGCGAGGTTGACATTCTGAGTGATAACACTACAAAACACACGACACTATGTCTTTAAAAACTCAAATAGATAGCGCCGTAGCATTACTACAATCACTCATTGAGACACAAAGTTTTTCTAGTGAAGAAGACGGCACAGCTTTACTTATTATAAACTGGCTAGAGGAGAAGGGGATTACGCTTTCGCGAAAGCGTAATAATATCTATGCATTTAATAAACATTATGACGCGTCAAAACCGTTATTGCTTCTCAACTCCCACCACGATACGGTTAAGCCAAATAAAGGATATACGAGAGATCCTTATAATGCCGAAATTAAGGACGGAAAATTGTACGGTCTAGGAAGTAATGATGCAGGTGCAAGTCTTGTGGGCTTATTAACAGCGTTTGTATATTTTTATGAGCGTGAGGGGATGTCTCATAATATTGTAATTGTAGCTTCTGCCGAAGAAGAGTCAAGTGGTCCTAATGGTCTGAATAGTATGCTTGCGCATCTGCCAGAGATAGATGTTGCCATAGTAGGCGAGCCTACACTTATGAACCTCGCCATTGCCGAAAAAGGTCTTGTCGTTTTTGATGTAGTTGTAAAAGGAACAGCAGGTCACGCAGCTCACATAAAGGAGAATATGGCTATTTATAATGTGATAGAAACCTTGCAGTGGTTTGAAAATATAACTTTTGATAAAGTGTCTGATACGCTGGGAGCAACTAAGGTTACAGTAACTCAAATCAACGCAGGTAGTCAACATAATGTAGTGCCTAGTCAGGTAGAGCTCGTTATAGATGTGAGAGTTAATGAACATTACAGCAACCAAGAAATCGCCGATTTTATGATAGAGAATGTGCCTTGTGACACGATACAGCCAAGGTCATTACGATTAAATAGTTCGCGTATCCCAAAAGAGCACAAGCTTGTACAAGCTGGAATTGCATTAGGCAGGGAAACTTACGGTTCGCCTACCTTATCTGACCAAGCTTGCTTGAGTTGTCCATCTTTAAAACTAGGTATAGGCGACAGCACTCGCTCTCATATGGCAGATGAGTTTGTCTATGTACACGAGATAGAGCAGGGGATTCCATTATACATCGAGCTCTTAGAAAAATTTTTAAACGCATAAATAATAAAGGTTGTTGCAATAGTGTGAATAGCATAACCTACTAATAAGATACCTATGAAACTTTGGGAAAAAGGAATACCAACTGATCAAAAAATAGAAGTATTTACGGTTGGAAATGATCGTGAGATTGATATCCATATTGCTAAGTATGATTTGCTAGCCAGCAAGGCACACGCAACGATGCTCGCATCTGTGGGCTTACTTACAAAAGAGGAGAGCGAGCAGTTAAATAAGCAATTAGACCTTATGCTTAAGCAAGAGCAGGAAGGAACATTTGTTATAGAAGCAGACTTTGAAGATGTACACTCTAAGATAGAAAGTGACCTTGTAAAAGCACTAGGAGATACGGGTAAAAAAATACATACAGCGAGATCTCGTAATGATCAAGTTCTTGTGGCGCTAAACCTTTATTTTAAAGCAGAATTATCTCAAATAACTGAAGGCGTAGAGAAGTTGTTTACTACACTTATAAAACTTGCAGAGACGCATAAAAATACCTTACTACCTGGATATACACACCTTCAAGTGGCAATGCCGTCATCATTTGGGCTTTGGTTTTCTGCCTATGCAGAGTTGCTTATTGATGACCTTTACTTGCTCAGAGCAGCGCAGAAGGTAGTAGATCAAAATCCGCTGGGGAGTGCCGCTGGATATGGGTCTAGTTTTCCTATCGATAGAGAGATGACTACCAAGCAACTTCAATTTGCCGATTTGAAATATAACGTAATTGCAGCCCAACTCTCAAGAGGGAAATCTGAGCGTACCGTAACACAAGCAGTTGCAAATATTGCAAATACGCTAAGTCGTTTTGCAATGGATATATGTTTGTACTGTTCTCAAAATTTTGGGTTCATGAAGTTTCCAGATGCACTTACTACGGGTAGTAGTATAATGCCGCACAAAAAGAATCCAGATGTATTTGAGCTTTTGCGTGGTAAGTGCAATCAGTTACAAGCAATCCCACAAGAAATGATTATGATTACAAATAATTTACCAAGTGGTTACCATAGAGATTACCAGTTACTTAAAGAAAATGCTATTAAGTCTGTTGAGGACCTTAAGGTAGTGCTAGATATTTTTGAGTTCTCTATTGCTCAGGTTCAAGTGCAGGATGTTAATCTAGATGATGAAAAGTATCAACACCTCTTTACAGTAGATGCTATCAACGATCTTGTAACCGCTGGTGTACCTTTTAGAGAAGCATATAAGCAAATAGGGGAACAGGTAGAAAATGGAACATTTACAGCAGGAAATACAAAGGAGCACTCACATTTAGGAAGTATACATAACCTAGGTCTAGATAAGATTCAAGCAAAATTTGACAAGGCGGTATCTTAATGAGTATGGAAGACTTAAGACACATAATGAGCTTATGTAAAATAGTATCTTCGCACTATGAGTAGCATTAAAACCTTTTTGCGTTCACTACTAGAAATAGTAGAAAACGTATACGAAAACTCTCGCAAGGCAAGTAGAAAACGTACTTGGCATCAGCACGTAGTTCCCTATGAAGGGGACTGGGCTGTAAGGCGTGAAGGTAATAAGCGTATCACCTCAAAGCATCAAAAGCAGAGTACTGCCATACGTAAAGCAAAGAGTATTGCACGTAAACGCAAGGCAGATGTGATTATACACCGTGCAGGTGGTGGCATACGCGAGCGTATAAACTACGATTAAATAATTGTGCTTTGTCCTGCGTGAATATTTTTAAAATTACGATTTGTGTCTTCTGGATTAAGAATGTAATCTGCAATAAAGTCGCCCACTTTTGAAGTGCTTAGTGGCTTTTTGGGATTGAGATCTTCTGTAGAGAAACCTAATTCTAAAGATTTTTCTACAGCGGTTTCTATACTGGCTGCCTCTTCTTGCAAGCCTAGGTGTCTTAACAACATCGCTGCAGATAATATAGAAGCCAGCGGATTTGCAATTCCCTTGCCAGTCGCTTGCGGGTAGGAGCCGTGTATGGGTTCAAAAAGTGCATTTTCATTTCCTACAGAGGCAGATGCTAGAAGTCCTATAGAACCACCTATTACACTTGCTTCGTCAGATATAATATCACCAAACAAGTTTTCTGTTAAGATCACGTCAAACTGTTTTGGGTTTAAAATCATTTGCATTGCTGCATTGTCTACAAAGAGAAAATCTACCGCTACTTCAGGATATCCTTTGGCAATCTCAGTTACTGTTTTTCTCCAAAGTCGTGATGTTTCTAGCACATTTGCTTTATCTACGAGCGTTAATTTTTTGCGTCTGTTTTTTGCTTCTTTAAATGCCAGATGCGCTATTCTTGAAATTTCCTCTACAGAGTACGAGCAGCCATCAGATGCAACTTGACCATCATCACTAAGGTGTTTTTCGCCAAAATAAATGCCACCTGTTAATTCGCGATAGATAGACATATCTGTGCCAGAAATAATCTCTCTTTTAAGTGGTGAATTATCAATAAGCTGTTCGTAAGCCTTTACTGGGCGAACATTACAAAAGAGTCCTAGTGACTTACGCAATCTCAAAAGACCTTGCTCTGGACGAACTTTGGCCGTAGGGTCATTGTCATATTTTGGGTCGCCAATGGCCCCAAATAATATAGCGTCAGATGCTTCACAAATATCCAGCGTTTCCTCAGGAAGCGGATTACCAGTAGCATCGATGGCGCAAGCGCCCATCATTGCTTCTGTATATGTGAAGTGATGTCCGTATTCATCTGCTACTGCCTCTAGGGCTTTTTTTGCTTGAGCAGTAACTTCTGGTCCTATCCCGTCCCCAGGTATGATTGCAATATTAAAATCCATAGTGTGTGTTTGAATTATGTACTAAATCCCCGCCTTTGTAAGCGAGGATCTGGTAACCATTTATATAAAGTGTTTTATTAAAACACCATTCGTTCTTTTTCAAAGGCTTCTATTTCTGCCTTTTTACTTAATAAAAAATCTATATCGTCATACCCATTGATCATACAAACCTTCTTGTAAGGATCTATGTCAAATTCCGCTTTCGTACTTCGACCTTGCTCAGCATAAACTCCAGCCATCTCAACCACTTGATTTTCTAGATCTATTGTAATAGGCAACTCAGGGTTTGCTTCTATACTTGCTAGTAATTCCTTAAGATACTCCGGAGTCACCTGAATAGGAAGCAAGCCATTGTTAAGTGCATTACCTTTAAAAATATCTGCAAAAAAACTTGATATCACAACCTTAAATCCATACCCTACAATTGCCCAAGCAGCGTGTTCACGGCTAGATCCACAACCAAAGTTATCTCCAGCTACCAGAATTTTTGCTCCTGCATATTGTGGTTTGTTAATAGGGAAATCTGCATCTAGCGTCCCTTCTTTTGTAAAACGCCAGTCTCTAAAAACATTATTACCAAATCCTTTCTTATCTGTCGCCTTCAAGAAGCGTGCAGGGATAATCTGGTCTGTATCTATATTTTCTATAGGAAGCGGAACCGCGGTGCTTATGAGTTTTGTAAATTTTTCCATTAGGCTACAGCTTCTTTTGTGACGTCTACTATTTTTCCTGCAATGGCAGTAGCGGCAGCTACAAGGGGAGAAGCGAGGATTGTTCTCGCACCTTGACCTTGGCGGCCTTCAAAATTTCTATTTGAGGTAGAAACACAGTACTCTCCAGCGGGAATTTTATCATCATTCATCGCTAGACAGGCTGAACAGCCAGGCTGCCGTAAGGCAAACCCAGCCTCTTCAAACACCTCTTTAAGCCCCTCTTCTTCGAGTTGCTTTGCTACTTGTTGTGAGCCAGGTACTAGCCAGGCGTTCACATTTGCAGCTTTATGTTTTCCGCGCACGTATGCTGCGGCTATTCTAAAATCTTCTATTCTTGAGTTTGTACAACTTCCTAAAAACACATAATTAATAGGCGTATCTAGCAGTTGATCTCCACCCTTGAAGTTCATATACTCAAGCGCTTTTTCAAAGGTCATATCGCCTTTCTCGGGAATAGCGCCGTTTATTTTTATCCCCATTCCTGGGTTTGTGCCGTAGGTGAGCATAGGTGCTATATCTTCGGCATCAAAGTGGTATTCTTTGTCAAAAGTGGCATCTTGATCTGTAGGGAGTGTTTTCCAGTAGGATACCGCTTTCGCGAAAGCGTCACCCTGCGGAGCAAATTTGCGTCCTTCTACATAATCAAATGTGGTTTGATCTGGGGCAATCATACCGCCACGAGCACCCATCTCGATACTCATATTACAAACCGTCATACGACCTTCCATACTCATTTCCTCAAAAACATTACCCGCATACTCACAGAAGTAACCAGTACCAGCGTTCGTGCCAATTTTTGAGATGATGTATAAAATCACATCCTTAGGAGAAACGTGCGGTGCAAGGGTTCCATTTACAGAAACGCGTAGGCTTTTAGGTTTGTTAAGTAATAGGCTCTGACTCGCAAATACTTGTCCCACCTGACTCGTCCCGATACCAAAGGCAATAGTGCCAAAAGCCCCGTGGGTTGAAGTGTGACTATCACCACATACCATAGTCATACCTGGTTGTGTGATGCCCAGTTCTGGTGCCATCACGTGCACAATGCCATTGTATTTGTGACCTAGACCATAGAGTGTAATACCGTGTTTCTCACAGTTATTAGTGAGTTGTTGCAACTGTTTGCGCGACATCTCATCCTTGATAGGAAGATGCTGATTTTCCGTTGGGGTGTTATGATCTGCCGTGGCAACTATTTGATCTGGACGCGCCACAGGAATGCCTCGTTCCTCAAGCTCATTAAATGCCTGCGGACTGGTAACTTCATGTATTAAATGCTTATCGATATATAAAATCTGTGGACCGTTATCTACCGTATCTACTACGTGTGCATCCCAGACTTTATCAAATAGTGTTTTTCCCATTGTATTGTGTTACTCAAATTTCACTTTGTAAAAATAGAGTTGGTTATTGTTAAGCTACTGCTCCTGATTTAAGCTGTATGCGATCCATTATCATATGGATGTCATTATCCTTTACTTCTTTTTGTCTATCTGCTACATTAAGAAACTGTTCATAAGCTGCATCTAGTTGAATCTTGGTCAATTCGTATCCTACTTTTTTAGATCTGTAAGCAAGTGCTGCTCTACCACTTCTTGCAGTAAGCACGATAGAAGTCTCATTTACTCCCACATCTTTAGGGTTCATAATCTCGTAGGTCTCTCTATTTTTAATCATACCATCCTGATGGATTCCTGAGCTGTGCGCAAATGCATTTGCACCTACAATAGCCTTGTTAGGTTGTACGACCATTCCCATCTTATCACTCACCATACGGCTCGTGTCAAAAAGGAGTTGGGTATTTATATCTGTGTGAAGATTGAGGGTAGGATGTTGTTTAAGTATCATCACCACTTCCTCTAGAGAGGTATTACCAGCACGCTCTCCTATACCGTTTATGGTACATTCTATCTGTCTTGCTCCATTTATAACGCCAGCAATACTATTTGCAGTGGCTAGACCAAGATCATTATGACAGTGACAAGAGAGGATTACGTTTTCTATACCTTTTACGTTTTCGCGTAAGTATTTAATTTTTGCTCCATACTCTTCAGGTAAACAATAACCTGTAGTATCTGGAATATTAAGGACGGTAGCGCCTGCTGCGATTACTTGCTCAAGAACCTTTGCAAGAAAAGCATTATCTGTACGACCCGCATCTTCTGCATAAAACTCTACATCATCCACAAAATTTTTCGCGTAAGCGGTAGCCTTAACAGCGCGCTCAATAATCTGTTCTGGTGTGGCGTTAAATTTATATTTCATATGCGAATCGCTAGTTCCAATACCCGTATGTATTCTAGGTCTAACGGCATATTTTAAAGCTTGCGCGGCAACTTCAATATCTTTCTCAACTGCGCGAGTTAGACCACATACGGTTGCGTTTTTTACGAGTTTTGATATCTCTGCCACAGAGGTAAAATCTCCAGGTGATGAAATAGGGAATCCAGCTTCTATAACATCTACACCTAGAAGGTCCAGACGCTCTGCTATGGTGAGCTTTTCTTTTTTGTCTAATTTACAACCAGGAACCTGCTCTCCATCTCTAAGAGTCGTATCAAAAATCTGAACTTTGTCGTTTTGCATAGCATTCATTTCTACACGAATTTATACCTTGCTTATTCTTAAACGATGTGAGTTATAAAGAAGCTTACGATATCAAGGTTAATTTTAGTCTAATCAAATATCTGTATTTCAATTAGTTATGAGAAAAATCATTACAACGCTTAATGATCATAATGATTCTTTATTTATTTTAATAAAGTCATTATCTAAGAGTGAGAAGCGCCAGTTTAAACTGTACGTAGGCCGACTCGTAGGAAATAGCGAGGCAAAATTTTTACAACTTTTTGAATTCCTAGATAAAGAGAAAATATACAATGAGACTGCAATTTTAAAGTCTGGTATTGTTACTAAAACACAACTTTCTAACCTTAAAGCGCATCTTTATAGGCAACTATTAATAAGCTTACGACTCACTCCTGCGCATCAAAATATACGTGTTCAAATACGAGAGCAGCTAGATTTTGCAACCATCTTATATCAGAAAGGGTTGTATAAACAAAGCCTCAAAATTCTAGATAAGGCCAAAAGTATGGCGCTCGAGAATGAGGAGAAAAATGTTGCCTACGAGATTGTAGAATTAGAGAAAATTATAGAAACTCAGTATATCACTAGAAGTATAGCTACTCGAGCAGATGAGCTTGCTGTACAAGCAAAAATGCTAAGTGAGCAAAATGTAATGGCTAGTAAGCTATCTAACCTCTCATTACAATTATATAGTATCATGCTCAAGACGGGCTATGTGAAAAGTGATGCAGAGAAGCAGCGCCTTACTGACTACTTTGATGGGCATTTACCTAAATATAATTATGACACACTCAACTTTAGAGAAAAGTTATGGTTGTACAAAGCACATCTTTGGTATAGTTTTTTAACGCAAGACTTCCTGACTAGTTACAAGTATGCAGATCGCTATGTGAGACTTTTTGATGATAACCCCACGATGATTAAGCAAAACCCAGTATTTTACCTAAAGGGAATACATTATTTGCTCGAATCTTTATATTACCTCAAACACGAATCAAAGTTTAAGGAAGCCCTAGATAAGCTTACTACCGTAAAGGAGAATCCCAACTTTCCTAAGGGTGATAACCTAGATACGCTACTATTTCTATATACTTCAAGTAATCGCTTTAATCATAAGTTTATGACGGGAAGTTTTAGTGATGAGGATGGACTCGTAAAAGAGGTGCTTGCAGGATTAAAATCACCTAAATATAGAATAGATGAGCATCATGTAATGATATTCTATTATAAGATTGCAAGTCTATACTTTGGAGCCGGAGATAACGTGAAATGTATAGAGTACTGTCAAAAAATAATCAATAATCATAGTCTCAAAAGTAGAGAAGATCTCATGTGCTTCTCACGTATTCTTAATCTCATTGCTCATTATGAAGCTGGTAAGGACTATCATCTAGAGTCGCTATTAAGAAGCACCTATAAGTTTTTAATTAAGATGGATGATATGCATGAGGTACAAAAAGAGATGATTAAATTTGTGCGAAACTTAGGCGATATATACCCTCACGAACTCAAGGGAGCTTTTAAGAATTTACACAGCACGCTCAAGCAATATGAGGAAGATCCTTATGAGCGAAGAGCATTTTTATACTTAGATGTATTGTCCTGGTTAGAGAGTAAAATAGAGAATAAACCTGTGGCAGATATAATCAAAAATAAAGCGCATCAATCTTTGCGTTAATTATGTACATCATAGTGTTCCCTCAACTATAATTATCATATGAAAAATAGCACTAAACATATATTAGAAATTAATCTTGCCATGCTTTTTGTGAGCACATCTGGTGTTTTGGGGAGGTATATAGATTTACCTCCTGCAGTAACCATAGGTATCAGATCTTTTGGAGCAATGCTATTACTTGGCCTCTTTATAAAGTGGAAAGGTTTTTCTTTTACGCTTGCGCGAAAAGATATGCTTGCGATTGCTCTTTCTGGAGTTTTTATGGGACTACACTGGATTACCTACTTCTACTCATTACAACTATCTAATGTGGCTATCGGGATGCTCTCGCTATTCACTTATCCTGTGATGACTAGTTTGCTAGAACCGCTATTTTTGAAGACTAAGTTTTCAAAAATGCACTTGTTACTAGGGGTGCTTGTCTTGATAGGTATTTACTTTCTTGCACCTACTTTTGATACAGAAAATGATTACTTCCTTGCGATACTCATAGGCTTGCTTTCTGCATTATGCTTTGCGATACGTAATTTATTAGTAAAGACAAAAATAGGTTCCTATAATGGATCTGTGGTAATGTGGTATCAAACACTGGTGATAGCAATTATGCTTATACCAGCATATTTCATTTTTGATGCAGAGGGCTTTGTCGCAGAGCTACCTTATATAGGATTACTAGCCCTTGTAACCACCGCCTTAGGACACACGATGTTTCTCTTTAGTATCAAAAGATTTTCTGTTACAGCTGCAAGTTTAATGGGTAGTGTACAGCCTATCTATGGAATAATTCTAGGGATTATTTTCCTTAATGAAATCCCTGGATGGCGTACCGTATTAGGAGGTTCTTTAATACTATTTAGTGTAGTGGTCGAGAGTTTAAGAGCGTCTAGAAGTAAGTAGGTACTTTTTAATTACACGCCTTCCACACAGCATCTCCTTCGGGCACTTGGGCAGTAAATGTCATTTCTTCCTTTTGTACAGGATGTGTGAGGGTAAGCTTTCGCGAAAGCAAACTTATACTACCATCAGGATTGCTACGGTCAAAACCATATTTAAGATCGCCTTTTATAGGAGATCCTATAGCTGTAAGTTGAGCCCTAATCTGGTGATGTCTGCCCGTGTGCAAGTCAATCTCTAGGAGATAAAAAGTTTTAAGTTTTTTTATAACTCTATAATCCAAAATAGCCTTTTTACTATCTGGAACCTCATGCTTATGTGCGTAGCTTTTGTTTTGCTTTGGATTCCTTTTTAGGTAATGAATAAGAGTTCCACTCTCTGCTGGCGGCGGATTTTTTACGAGTGCCCAGTAAGTCTTTTTTGTTTCCCTCTCTGCAAAAGCTTTATTAAGGCGTGGTAGTGCTTTGCTTGTTCTAGCAAATACAACAATTCCAGAAGTAGGCCTGTCTAATCTATGTACAACACCTAGATAAACGGCGCCTGGTTTATCATACTTTATAGCAATATATTTTTTTACCACCTCACTTAATGGTGCATCACCTGTCTTATCTCCCTGTACAATATCTCCACTACGTTTGTTAATCACAATAATGTGATTATCCTCATAAATAACGTTGAGGTTGTCTGCTGTAGATAGGGTATTATTCATTGACGGCTTTTCTTTTAGAAGCTATAATTATATCCACCTTATCACGAGTGCATATAGCTCTGCGTGATAATATGGGTATAAGGGAATTTAATACGTTGTATTAATATTGCTCATCTTCGTTAGGGAAGCTTTGATTTTTTACATCTGTGCTATATTGCTCAAATGCTTTTGTCATTTCTGTATGAAGATCTAGGTAACGTCTCAAAAAACGCGGATTGAATTCATGTGTCATTCCAACCATATCATGCGTTACAAGTACTTGACCATCTACACCAGCACCAGCCCCTATACCAATTACTGGAATCGTTAGGCTATCTGCAACCTCCTTTGCAAGTTGTGCCGGTACTTTTTCAAGTACAAGGGCAAAACAACCTGCTTTTTGAAGCATAAGTGCGTCATCTTTAAGTTTTTGAGCTTCTTCTTCTTCCTTTGCTCTTACCGTATAAGTACCAAATTTATAGATACTTTGTGGTGTAAGCCCTAGGTGGCCCATTACAGGGATTCCTGCATTAAGAATACGCTTAATACTTTCTTTTACCTCTTTACCACCTTCTAATTTTATAGAGTGCCCTCCAGATTCCTTCATGATGCGTATTGCAGATCGTAACGCTTCTTTTGGATCACTCTGGTAACTACCAAATGGTAAATCAACTACTACTAGGGCTCTGTTTATAGCACGCACCACAGAAGAGGCGTGGTATATCATTTGATCTAGCGTAATAGGTAGTGTGGTCTCGTGTCCAGCCATTACATTTGAAGCACTATCTCCTACGAGAATAACATCTATGCCTGCACCATCGACTATTTTTGCCATGGTATAATCATAGGCAGTAAGCATTGATATTTTTTCTCCACGAGCTTTCATCTCGGTGAGGGACTTTACGGTTACACGTTTGTACTCTTTTTTAGCTGTAGACATTTGACTATTTTTTGTGACGCAAAAGTAGTAAATTAGATACCCATACTGTAAATCATTCTTTATGCGTCTCAAATATCTTTTTATCCCGATGATTGCTGTCTTTGCGTTATTTGCTTTTGTTAAGGCAGATAACCATTATTACAGGTCTTTGAATCAAGATCCTCAGGGCGAACAAGAAGTAAAAGAGGTGGTGCAAATATTCTTTGAAGGTTTCCATAAGCAGGATTCATTACTTATTAAAAAGGTAGTTCATGAAGACGTTATGATGCAGTCTATAGGTAAAGGGAAACTTGGGGAGATAGAATTGAGTAAGCAAGACTTTAGTCAGTTTTTACTATCTATTTGTTCTATACCAGAAACTACTAGTTTTGAAGAACGGATAACAGATTATGAGATAAAAATGGACGGTAAAATGGCAAATGTATGGACACCATATTCATTTTATATTAATGGTAGCCTTAGCCATTGTGGTACAAATAGTTTCCAACTTTTTAAGCGCAACGGAGTCTGGAAAATCTTTTATATAGTAGATACAAGAGATCGGGAAGACTGTGTAGAAAAGCGGGGGTAGGTTTCGATACAAATACTATCTACTTATTTGCTTTTTTAAATAACAGTTTGCTCTTACTCGAGATTTGCCTTTCATTTTATGTAAGCTGGCTGACATTACTTAGGCTGCCGAGTACAGGAATTCTTCATGATTCCTATTAATTAAATTTTTATTTCAATCTTTATTGATGTTGGCGTTTTTTAATCGAACGCTAGTCATAGTATACGTTTCAGGGTTTTTTTAATTTTGTGATAAAAATTATTTTACACTTTGTTTGTAATTCTTCTGTAAGAATAGAAATTTCTCAACGTCCGAATAAGCATCAGAAAAACATTGCTTTTTGATACTAGAAAAATTCTTCGGCCGAATTTTATTTTTTAGATAGACCTTTTATAACAATCTAAAATATTCAAACAAAATGAAAACGATTAGACTTATTGCACTCAGTGCAATTGCAGCGATAACAATTTACAGCTGCTCATCAGATGATGACCAAAACAATAGTATAGATCCTACAGTAACTACAGTTACACCAACAGCAGCGAGCTTATTGCTTGCGAGTATAGAAGCAGACGGCGGAATACCTTACAACGCACAAAACCCCGTACTATCATTTACAAGTGAACAAAACGTATTCTTACCAAGTATATTAGGGATAGATTACAGAGTAGATCGTGATGTTGTACCTGCTGGTCCTACAGCAAGATTCCCTATGTTTCAAGGATGGGAAACACTACCAAATGGAGAGCGTAGAGAAGGATATTATGTCATTACAGAAGCTTCAAACAGTGAATTTGCAGAGGAATTAGGTGTAATTTTTGCTCCTAGAATGGCAAATGCAATAGGATCAGGAGGAGAGCAAAATTCTGAATGGACAGAAGATGGTAGACTTATTTTTGAAGGATCTGTAGATTTTTCTCCTACTAGATCATTAACCGCAGGAGGTACAGACGGAGAGTTGTTTGGTTTTCCACCAGCAGCAGTGAGCCCTGGAGCGGTGGCAGATGATAATTGGTCGTCTTACGTAGTATTACCAGGAACAGATATCGTAATCAATGCACAACTAGTTGCAAATAGTACAGGAATACATGATAGAATTCCAAACCCAAATGGCAATGAACAAGAAGATGAGGATGATCAAAATAATCCAAACCTTGCAAAGAATCAAGCATCTGTAGTAATGCAATTACTTGATGGATGGCATGATAACAGACCATACTATTTCCATATTGTAACAGATACATCAGATCCGGGCCCAGCAACGATAGAGCTAGGAGTTTATGCTCCAAAGCTTAATAATCTTCCTTCTTTTGGTGTATTCCCAGGAGGTTCAATGTTGCCTTTCAGTCCTACTGCAAATGGTAGAACAACAGACACAGATGGTTTTGGAGTACAAGGTCTTAATACTGCTTCTTTAAGTGATCGTCAAGTGCAAGATCCTACAAATACTTTCCCTATAGATCCACGTGATACAAGATATGCTCCAATGTGGGATGCTCATATCACAGAGTTTACAGTACCAGAAAATGAACGCCCAATATTAAGAAGTTTTGATCAAGTAAATCAATTGCTAGCAGATGGGACTTTAATTCCTTTTAGAGGTAATGCAAATCCAATTCCACTTGCAAATTCACTATCTGATTTATTGACAGGAACAGGAGCAATCATTAACTGTCCAGTAATTACACAACCAGAGAGTGCAGTAATAGGTACACAGATTGGAGAACCAAGAAATAATTAAGAATTAACGAATTTTCAACTCTTATTGATTGTTAGTTTGATTTTGTTAGAGCCTAGGAGTAGAGATACTTCTGGGCTTTTTTATAGTTAAGGTAGTTCCTTTTTTTTTAAAGGAGTTGCTACTATTTTATCTTATAAATTAGCCTCAAGTCTAAGTTTAGTTCTACACCCCATCGAGTTCCTTCTTTTTGAGATCCATCAAGATTGAAAAATGGCTCATCATTGTCATTTTGAATACGAGCATTTATAAGATTCGAGTAAGAGTTGTCTTTTCTTCGTGTACCAATCCCAACTGTTGTTCGGAAAGCCCATCTATCAGAAAAATTAATATATTCTCCAAAATTGACTAAAAACCCTGCTTTATTTCTTCTGTAATCGGCGCGCTCAAATGAAATCAAATTAACAGTGCCATTTACTGTGTTTACTGGCTCAAAATCTTCATCAATGAGTGTTTCTTTGTTAGATATATAAAAAAGCTCTACACCTAGATAGTGTTGAAAGCGTTTACCTTTACCTAAGTTATAAATAACTTCTGGGCGAACTTCCCATAAAAAGTAATCTTCCTTACTTGTAATCCATGCCGTAGCATTGATACCTACGCCAGCACTTCCTCCTATAGACCAGCGTTCATTTAAAGGGGTTATATAACCTATATTGAGACGTCCTAGAGGATTGGGTAAAACAGCACTTATCACATCAAGCGATAAGTAAGATTGGATAGGTAAACTTTGTAAGCTATCTTTTCTAGCCCATTTATCTAAACGTTTTTGTTCTCTTAGCGCCTTGCGCTCTTCTCGAGTATCTTGAGCTTGTAAATTACTAGTTAGTAAAAATAACGCGCATAGACAAGTGAATGTAAGTCTCATTATAGTGTAGGATTTAAGTAAGATTCTCTATAAAGATGCACTCTCCGCCATAAGGTTGCGTTGGATTTATAAAAGCACTCTTAACAATCTGCCATAGCTACATTAATAGCGAGCCCACCTTCTGAGGTTTCTTTATACTTCGTGTTCATGTCTTGAGCTGTTTGCCACATAGTGTCAATCACTTTATCTAAAGGGACCTTAGCGTTTGCAGCATCTCCATCTAGAGCCATCTCACAGGCATTAATAGCCTTAATTGCTCCCATGGCATTGCGTTCTATACAAGGAATCTGTACAAGTCCTCCTATAGGGTCACAAGTGAGGCCTAAGTGATGTTCCATAGCGATCTCTGCAGCCATGAGAACTTGCTCTGGGCTTCCACCCATGAGTTCTGTAAGACCAGCTGCTGCCATTGCACTAGATACTCCTATTTCTGCCTGACATCCACCCATTGCTGCAGAGATGGTTGCTCCTTTTTTAAATAAGCTTCCTACCTCACCTGCTACGAGAAGGAACCTTTTAATATCTTCAAAATTTGCATCGTGATTTTCTATAACGATATAGTACATCAATACAGAAGGGATTACTCCTGCGCTTCCATTAGTAGGAGCGGTAACCACTCGGCCTAGAGATGCATTTACCTCATTTACTGCAAGAGCAAAACAAGATACCCACTTCAATATTTCGCGAAAGCGTACCTCTTGGCTTCGTATTGCTTTTATCCACTCATACTTATCTGTATAGTTGGTGTTTTTTTGAAGTTTTAAATGAGAATCATATGCTCGTCTTCTTACATTTAGTCCGCCAGGTAATGTTCCCTCTGTGTGACAACCTATGTACATAGAGTCTAGCATCACATCCCATATTTGTTTAAAACGCTCATTAATTTCCTCTTCTGTGTGGAGATACAGTTCGTTTTCTAAAACAATCTGAGAAATAGGTTTTCCTTCTTGTTTACAGAACTTGAGTAGGTCTGTCGCTTTTTCTACCGGTCTTGGGAAACATTCAAATGCTATTTTCTTGCGTTCGGCACGTTTGCGTTCTTCTTGTACGACAAAGCCTCCTCCTATAGAATAATACTTTTCTCTTACCTTCTTATCATTAGTTAAGGTTGCAGTAAACCGTATCCCGTTAGGGTGAAAGGGTAAAAATTTTCTATTAAATACGATATCCTCATCAGGGTTGAAGTCAAAGGTAAATTCGCCATCGAGGTCAAGACGTCTAAAAAGTTTTATGTGATCTACAGTAGTAGGAATTTCATCTATATTACAGGTTTGCGGGTCTGCACCTGTAAGGCCCATAATCACTGCGACATCTGTAGCATGGCCTTTGCCAGTGAGAGATAGCGATCCATAAAGGTCTACTTTTATAGTAGAAACCATCTCAAATTTATTAGTGTCTTTTAATTTTTTAATAAAGCGTTTTGCTGCACGCCAAGGACCAAGCGTGTGTGAACTTGAAGGTCCCACGCCTATCTTAAGCATGTCAAATACGGAGATGGACTCTATTTGCTTATTCATATATCAAGCGTCATTATATAGTCGGTTTGAACCTCTGCAATCATATCATAATCATGAGTGCCTGTGATGATAAAACCTTGTTTTTTGTAGAATAAAATGGCTTCTGGATTTTCCTCCCAAACGCCGAGCCAAATGTAGTTTTTTTTATGCTGTCTCGCTTTGGAAATCGAAAAATCTATAAGCCTTTGCCCATAACCCTTGCGCAAGTAAGGAGTATCTATATAAATACGTTCTATTTCTAGCCCATTTGGCTCTCGGAATTCTGTTTGAGCCTGGTTAATGTTCAACTTTAGATACCCTATAATATTATCATCGTCACGGGCAAAGAACCATAGTGAATCCTTAGTAGCTAATTGTTTGTTGAGGTGCGCTTTCGCGAAAGCGTACTCATAATAATCGGCGATGACTTCTGGTTTATTTTTATGAGCAAATGCTGCCGAATAGGTGCGTATTGCAAGATCTTGTAGGACATCTAATTCACTGTTTTTTATAGGCGTGACAACCATAGCTTAAGAATTTTCCATTGTTTTAGAGAGTATCAAAATGATAATTACAAAACCGTTATTCATCGCATGAAGCGCCATAGGCCAAACGATATTTTTATTCTTGATTTTAAGCAATCCCATCATAAATCCTGAAATAATTCTCGGGATGATGAGTGCAATAAGTGCTGCATTAAGTACAAAGGTGTCTACATAATTATTAATGTGCACCATACCGAAAAGTAGCGAACTCGCAATAAGAACAACCATAGAGTGACGTGATAAGAAGTTACGTATCTTAAGTGTACGTTGCTCTGGTATAAGTTGTTTGAGAATAGTGAATACAGTAAATAAGAAGATAGCTATAAATCCAAGTTTTACAGCCCAGTGTACATCTGCAGGTATAAATTTATTTGAGTAAAAGAGCGGCCAGGAGCAGAGGAGGAGTATGATGTCTGAGTGACTTGGCTTTATAAGCGTGCGAAACATCATTTCCTCAATAACGGGAGCAAATAGAACCGCTAGCACAAATAACTTAAGCGGATTATTCTTCAATAACTCACGCAAAGCAGATTGCTCATAGTCTCGTTCAAATATCTCTGGAAATTGAGTTTTAAGAATCCCGAATATTGTAAAGAAGATAATGTATAATCCCCAGAGGTATAGATAGTATTTAATAAGAGTAGTGGTCTTGTTGATAGCTATATATTATTAAACAGCCCTTGAGTAAGTTACAAGGGCTGTATTTATTAAATTATATGAAAATCCTTTTAAGCATTATTTAATGTTTTGCTCCTTTTTCAATACCGACAGAGGACTTTTTGATAAAATCACGTAAATCGTCATTTGCATTGATAAGATCTTCATTGCGCAGGTACATCATGTGTCCAGATCTATAACCTTTAAAACTTAATCTGTCAGCTAGCTTACCACTTGCATTAAGTTGCCACATCACATATTTTGCATTAAAGTATGTGGTTGCACCATCATAATAACCGCTTTGTATCATCACGTTGAGGTTAGGATTTACTCCCATAGCCTTGCGTAAACTAGCGCCAGCATTGTTGTTAGAACGATCCCAAGGACGCACTGGTCCAAACATATTATAAGTAAGGTCTGTCTTTAGTCCTAATTCTTGACTGTAGTAATAGTTAATTGCTGGAGTAAAAGAATGTAACCATGAGGTAAGCTCACTGTTGTAATCTGGTCCATCGCCAGCTTCTTTTACGTCTAGTCCTTTATAACGAGAATCAAGACGCCCTATGGTAAGTCCGTCGCGGTTTCTCAGTAAATCTTTCCAGAAATAATTAAAAGGAACTTCAAGGTTGTTTTGTCTTATGGTAGTTTCTGAGAGTCCAGAGTAGTAGGCCATTTTTTTGATAGCAGCCTCTTTTTTATTTGCTTCCAGATAGCCAGATTTCACCAGTAGTGGTAAGAGTTCGTTTACGGCATAGTTTTCACTTTCGGCAAGTACTTCTGTAAGGTCTTTTTGCTGTAGGGCTGGAGGTAGCATATTGTGGTACCAAGCAGCAGCCGTAAAGTAAGGAAGGCGGTTTGCAACCTCTACAGGGCCATCAAAATCAAAACCTATTTCTGTAGGAGATACGAGTACCACCCCATTAATAAACATCCATTTATTGTCTTGAAGTTCGGCGGCAAGTCCAGATACGCGGGTGGTACCATAACTTTCGCCAATTAAAAACTTTGGAGAACGCCAGCGATTATTTCTTGTTACAAAAGTATTTACCCAATCGGCTAGATACTTAATATCTGCATTGACCCCAAAAAACTGTTTAGAGTCCGGCATTTCTCCTTTTTCATTAGGAAGCATACGGCTATAGCCAGTATTTACAGGATTTACAAAAACAATATCTGCTACGTCTAAGATTGAATTTGGGTTGCTTTTTATTCCGTACGGCTGGACAGGAAAACCTTCATCATCTATTTTGAGAATGCGCGGCCCTGTATAAGCAATGTGCATCCACACAGAGGCAGAGCCTGGACCTCCATTAAAAGAGATGACTAAGGGTCTAGTCTCGTCATTTTTAATATCAGATCGTTTATAGTAGGTGTATAATAAATTTGCAACAGGCATTCCTTCATCATCCCAAACTGGTTGAAAACCAGCTGTAGCTGTATAGGGAATCGTTTTTCCTTTAATAGTGATAGAATGATTTGATACGATGGTGGTATCTACAGGAACCGAGACTTTTTGAGAATACGCTTTCGCGAAAGCGGAAACAACAATGATACCCGCGAGAATGTGTTTGAAATACATGGATTGTAAATTTTGGTTGTACTTATAAAAATAGCATCTAGTAGCTAAACATACGGCGATAATGACGTTTTTAACGAATATGCTATGGCGCGATAAATAGTGTGTATAGTAATGCACACCCAATGGCAATAGCAAAACTCAACATAGTACCTATCAATACATATTCTGTTTTTAGGTAGTCTCCATCTTTAAATCTCAAGATAGATTTTGCAGTAATCAAAAACCCTACAGCGCTGAACTGTCCTACGATGATAAGCACAAGTACTAGCGATCTTTCTGTGATACCTATGAGTCGGCCAGCGTTAGGTAAGTCTTGTGATTTCTCTGTAAACGATACAGAAAATAGATTGAAAATCTCTTTTATCACAATGTTTGCTGGCTTTGTACAAAGTAAAAACATAGCAATAAGGCATATTATTGGAAAGTATGTAGCATCTAATATAAGTGGTTGCCACCTCACAATATTTACATAAAGAATACTTGCTGCCACATAAGTGATGATGTGAAGTAACTGGTCGATAAAGAATGCACCTTTATGTAACCATTTGTTGTTAAGTAATTGAGGTTTTAAGCCGTCTATAATCCAGTGTATACCAGCTATTGCTATGGCCCAAGGAAGAAATCTGAAGTCAAGAGAGATGATAAAAGAACTTAAGAACACTGTGAGAATATGCCACTTGAGGTGTTTGCTTTTAAAGCCTTTTTTTGCCTTTGACTTTGCAGTTTTCTTAGATTGAAAGGTATAATCTGCTAGTAGATGACCTATGGTTTGTAGGGCGATGAGAGTTGCTATATCCATTACGAAATCTTGCTTAACGTGTGATTAAAATACCTGATGGCTTTGTCCATTCCATTCCATCCAGAGGCTGTGGAGTGCTGGTTAATAGAAGACTGGCTTACGCCTAATTTTTTTGCTATGACCTTCTCGCTATTACCCATGATTTTTAGAAATAAGACCTCGCTTTGTCTGCTAGTTGCTCGTGCTAGTAAGTGATCTAGTAATGAGATAATCGCATCTATGTTGAGGTTAAGTTCTTCATTTATAGAGCTAAAGAATAGCGTATTTTTTATAACCATACGCTCTTTATTATGAGTGCTTTCACTGCTTATGGCGCGACCACTCCTGTAGATAGCATCGCCATCTATAATATTTTCTGCTCTATTAAATCTATCTAGTCTGCCTAAACCCATAGCAAGGCGAATACTATAGGTTTGAAAAACTCTTGTTCTGTTATTTTCTACTTTTTCTTCTATTTCTAGAGACTTTATAAATGTTTTGATTGCCAGCGCTACGGCTAGTCCATTTTCGGGATCTGGAACTACACACTCAAGATAATCTCCTTTAATGAGTCTAGAGAACGTGTTATACTTAGTCTCTAGTTGCTGAAACAGCTGCAAGAGTTGTTGTTCGAGCGTTTTCTTTTCGTCCGTGCTTAAACTTGTATAGGCAATAAAATCACCAGAAATTACTATATGATTGGTATAATCCACCTTTTGAATACTTTAATATTCAAATATAAGCAAATATGCTTATAGAATACATTTATAAGTAAATAAGCTTATAGAGTGCATTTATAAGTGTATATGCTTATAAAGCCTATTTATAAGTGAATAAGCTTATAAATTTATTTTTCAATGTGTACGATTGTACCATCCTTAATCACCAGATGTATATCTTGTGTAGCGCTTATATCTAGTAGCGGGTTACTATTAAGCAACACTAAATCTGCTTTGTTACCTGGGGCTAACTGGTAGCCTTTCTTGTGTAAAAAATTTGCACCTTGATACATCGTTGCGATTGCATTTGCTGGAGTGATGCCAGCTTTTACCATTTCTTGTAACTCACCATGTAACGATGGTCCTGCGTAGATATATGAGTTGTAAGCGCCGCTATCTGATCCCGAAAGGAGATTAACTCCAGCTTTATCTAATGAAGCAACGAGTTTTAGAAAAAATTGCTGCAGCTCTTTTCTATCTTGCTTGGCTTTTGGGCTAGCATTCAATGCTCCTTTGTTCCTCCCTTCATAAGTGGCTATAAAATCTGCATCTAACGTTTTTAAATAGGCATCATCACTGTGATTTACCTCGTCCATATAACTTAGCACATCGCCTATGTATAAAGTAGGAGTGACGTAAACATTATTGCTTTTTAATTTCTCAAAAGTACTTAGCGCTGTTTCCTCATCATAGCTTGCTATAAGCTGTTCCATGCTTCCCCAAAACCCTAGCTTTCCATCTTTTATGTCTTGAGTGATCTCATTTTCACGAGAAGAGCATCCTTTCAAGATATAATAGAGGTGTTCAATATTATCGATTCCAGCAGCTACGGTTTCATCTAGTGTCACTGTAAAAGGCATGTGTCCAGAAGTGATCATTCCGCGCTCTTCGGCTTGTGTTATTATGGATAGGTAAGTCTCTCTAGCGATCGTACTATCATAGAGTTTTACATAATCAACGCCTAGTTGTTGCAAAGAATCTAGTGCTTTGCTTATCTCGTCATCTGTATTCACGCCTATAGAACCTGCCCAGCGAGCGTTTTTTCCATCTAGTTTGGGTCCAGATGTATAAATAGTAGGACCTATGCGCTTTTTATTTTTTATTTCTTCATTCCATTGCTGTACTTGAGTAGTGAGATCGCCACCAGCATCGCGCACGGTTGTAATTCCATATTTTATAAATTGTTCAAGAAATTTTTCATTCTGAGGAATAAGAGCTTCGCCTCCGCGAAAATGAGTATGATTATCCCAAAACCCAAGAAGTAAAAACTTACCACTACCGTCTATTACATTACCATCTTTGTCATCCAAAAGAGTGCTTATCTCTTCAATTTTATAAATCGAATCATTACTGAGATACACATTTTTATTACTACTTAGCGCTCCATTTTCGTCTATAATGGAGACATTGCTTATCTTGAGGTCATAAGCGGGCGTTGTGTCCTTAGGTTTACAACTTACTAGTAGTAAAAGTATCGCTAAGATTGAGTATATATACTTCATATAATTGATGGTATCTGTTTTAGTTGGTTTTACTGTTACGCTTTCGCGAAAGCGTAGTTCCTGAAAGCTAAGTCCTAAAATTACAAAATAGCCAACTATTAATAGGAGGGATGTCGCTCGCTCTAAATTATCAATTACATTGCGCTTTAAAGAAATACTATGAACTCCGAAAATCTCCAAATTATATCTGATATGTTGCTCATGGCAAAAGCAGATAATCACTTACATGAACGCGAGTATGATTTTATACTTATGGTTGCAAAACGCATGGGAATATCAAAAGATGAGGTTGATGCGCTTGTAAAAAGTCCTCAAGATAAGATGGTGTATAAGACAGAAATGCAACGCCTCACGCAGTTTCATAGGCTCTTATTGGTTATGAATGTAGACGAGGAAACTCAATTTGTTGAAATTGACACGCTACGCAATTACGGCTTAAAGCTAGGTATACGCGCAGAAGCAGTGCAGCAAATCCTAAGTGAAATGGGAGATTATGAGCATAAAATGATTCCTTCTCATCGTCTTGTTGAGATTTTTAGACGGTTTTATAATTAACCAAAAATTGACAAAAAGACAGTATTAAATACTGTAAATCTGTCAAAACGTCATAAAATTTACATTGGAACTGAATTTGCCTAACCCATAGCAAAATCAGTTAAACTTTAAATTTATAATTATGACTTTAGTTAGAAAAAATACAGCTCCATATTTACCATCAGTTTTTGAAGAATTATTAAATACTGACTGGCTAGGTGGAAGAACAAACACATTTGCAACTGCAACTCCTTCTGTAAATATTATAGAGAAGGACGATTCCTTTACGGTACAAGTAGCTGCTCCGGGTCTCAAGAAAGAAAACTTTAATATTCAGTTAGATAATGATTTGCTCACAATCTCTTCTGAAATTAAGAAAGATGAAGAGACTGTAGAAACTCAGAAATTTACGAGAAGAGAATTTAATTACACTTCGTTTAAGCGCTCGTTCAACTTACCTGAGTCTGTAAATACAGCAAAAATAACAGCCGAATATGTAGATGGAATTCTTGCAATAGGATTGCCTAAACGTGAGGAAGCACGTGTGCAGCCATCTCGATTAATCGAGATAGCATAACAATTTAAGTTGGTTAGTTTGAGATTGGGTTTCCGTAAGGAGACCCTTTCTTATTTATGCGAGTTCCTTAAGTTTATCTTGGTAGACCTTAATCTGATCTCTGAGCTTTGCAGCCTGCATAAAGTCTAGTTCTTTTGCAGCAGCTTCCATAGCCTTACGAGTGCTTCTTATTTTCTTTTCAATCTGTGGTTTTGTTTGATATTCTTGAGCATCTTCGGCAGCTAGGTTTACAAGCTCTTCGGCTTCTATTTTATAAGCTTCTTTTTGAGTCATTGCATTATCAAGCGATTTTTTAATTGCCATAGGGCTCAATCCGTGCTTGGTATTGTAGTCTATTTGTTTTTGCCTGCGGTAATTACTGTCATCTATGGTTTCTTGCATAGAGCGAGTAATTTTATCTGCATACATGATCGCCTTACCGTTAATATTACGGGCAGCACGACCTATCGTTTGTGTGAGCGATCTATTGCTACGTAAAAAACCTTCCTTATCTGCATCTAGAATAGCCACTAGAGAGACTTCCGGAAGATCCAGTCCTTCTCTTAATAAGTTCACTCCTACGAGTACGTCGTATAATCCTTTACGCAAATCTTGCATGATTTCTACACGTTCTAGCGTATCTACATCAGAGTGTATGTAGCGAGTTCTTATGTCTATTCTTGTGAGGTATTTTGTGAGTTCTTCTGCCATACGCTTGGTAAGTGTAGTGACTAGAATACGTTCATTACGGGCAGTAACTTTTGTGATTTCTTCTATAAGATCATCTATCTGGTTAAGGGATGGACGTACTTCTACAATAGGGTCTAGTAAGCCTGTAGGTCTAATGATTTGCTCTACATAGGCTCCTTCCGTTTTCTGTAATTCATAATCTGCTGGAGTTGCAGATACGTATATGACTTGGTTCTGCATTGCTTCCCATTCCTCAAATTTAAGAGGCCTGTTATCCATCGCTGCGGGGAGTCTAAAACCGTATTCAACTAGATTTTCTTTCCTACTTCTATCGCCACCATACATTGCACTTACTTGAGAAACTGTCACGTGACTTTCATCTACTACCATTAAATAGTCGTCTGGAAAAAAGTCTAATAAACAGAACGGTCTTGTGCCTGGCTCACGGCCATCAAGATATCTTGAGTAATTCTCTATACCTGAGCAATAGCCTAGTTCACGTATCATCTCAAGGTCAAAATTAGTGCGCTCATCAAGGCGTTTTGCTTCTAGGTGTTTGCCTACGCCTTCAAAAAAGCCAACTTGCTTCGTGAGATCTTCCCCTATTTGATTTATTGCTCCTTGCAGAACATCTTGCGAGGTTACAAACATATTTGCAGGGTAGATGCGTAACTGCGAGTACTTCTCTATCACCTCTGCAGACGTTGGGTCAAAAGCTTCAATCTCCTCAATCTCATCACCAAAGAAGTGAATCCTAAAAGCCATATCTGCATATCCAGGAAACACCTCTACGGTATCTCCTTTAATTCTAAAATTCCCATGATTAAACTCGCTCTCTGTTCTAGAATATAAACTTTGCACTAGCTTTTTAAGTAACATCGTGCGTGCAATGACCTGATCTTGCTTAATTTCAATAATATTTTTTTGAAATTCGGCAGGGTTTCCTATACCGTATAAGCAAGAAACAGAGGCTATCACAATCACATCACGTCTCCCTGAAAGTAGGGAAGTGGTGGTGCTCAATCGCATTTTTTCTATCTCCTCATTAATAGACAGATCTTTCTCAATATAAACTCCAGAGGAAGGAATAAACGCTTCTGGCTGGTAGTAATCATAGTAAGAAACAAAATACTCTACGGCATTATTTGGAAAAAATGCTTTGAACTCGCTGTATAATTGGGCAGCAAGAGTCTTGTTATGTGCAAGAACCAGTGTTGGTTTTTGCGTTTCTTGAATCACGTTTGCCACGGTAAATGTCTTTCCACTTCCGGTCACACCTAGTAGTGTTTGGTAAGCTTCGTTTGCGTTAACGCCATCTACTAGCGATTTAATAGCAGTGGGCTGATCGCCAGTAGGTTTAAAGGGTGATTCAAGTTTGAATTTCAAGAGCAGAATTTTTTATAAAATTACGAGTTTTTACGCTTTCGCGAAAGCGTGAGACTCCCAATGAAATGTTAGAAATAATGAAACCTAATCTATTTATAGAGAAAGTGCTTAGTGAACCTCGTCCAAAGCTTTCAAAAGAATCTCACAACCTTCCTTAATTTCATCCATTGAAATAGTAAGTGGCGGTGTGATTCTTATCGCAGTACTTTCAAAAAGTAGCCAGAATAAAATCAAACCGCGATCTTGGCACTTAAGGATAACTTCAGAAGCAATCTCTGCCGAAGGTGTCATGGCAGCAAGCATGAGGCCGCGGCCACGTATTTCTGTGATAAGCGGGTGAACTAATAATGATCTGATTAATTGTTCTTTTTCTAATGCTTCTTGCATTAGGTTGCTCTCGGTAATTTCTTGAAGTGTAGCCAGCGCTGCCGCTGCAATTACTGGATGACCGCCAAAAGTGGTGATATGACCAAGTTTTGGATTATCTGAAAGCAAAGACATGATCTCTCGTGAAGCAGTGAATGCGCCTATAGGCATACCGCCACCTAATCCTTTTCCAGTAACAAGAATATCTGGAGTCACATTATAATGCTCAAAACCGAAGAGTTTGCCAGTACGACCCATTCCTGGCTGAATTTCGTCCAAGATTAATAAAGCGCCAACTTCCTGACATCTTGCTTTAACTTTTGCTAGAAAATTATGAGTAGGTTCTATAAAACCAGCTCCACCTTGGATTGTTTCTAAAACGACACCAGCAGTTTTTTCTGTTATACGCTCAAGATAACGCTCGCAATTAAACTTAATAAAAGCGACATCACCTATCATAGGGCGGAAGGGCGCTGTGCGCTCCTCGTTACTCATCAAGCTTAACGCTCCATAGCTATTACCGTGATATGCATCTACGGCAGCAATTATTTCTGTTCTTCCTGTTGCACGTCTTGCGAGTTTTATAGCACCATCTATTGCCTCTGTGCCGCTATTTACGAGGTACGTGCTCTCTAGTGACTCAGGAAGATGTTGTGCAAGAAGTTTTGTGAGTTGTACGGCAGGAGATTGTGCATATTCTCCATAGACCATTACGTGTAGATATTTGTCTAGCTGATCTGTAATTGCTTTTTTTACTCTAGGGTGTTGATGTCCTAAGCTGCAAGCAGAAACTCCAGCGACAAAATCTAGATATTTTTTATCTGCAGTGTCATATATATAACTTCCTTTTGCACGTGCCACTTCCATCGCTAGTGGATGCGGAGTGGTTTGCGCTTGGTAGGTGAGGAAATCTGATTTCATATAATAGTAGATGACACTGGGAGATCTCAAATTTTCGCGAAAGCGAAATCAAAAACACGTTTTTCTAAAGAATAATAAGGGCTATGTTATCTCCCTTGCCTTCTTCCAGCACGGGCAGATGTGCGCTGTCCATACTGTTGTTTAGGTTGGTTACCCGCACGTTTCATATTCTCTTTCATCATTTTGAGTTGGTCACCTAGCATATTGTGCTTATCGTGAGACTCTGCTTCTTTCATAAGGACTTGTGCTTCTCGCTTGCGGTTCTTGCTCATTGCGATACCTGCAAGGCTAAGTTTTGCCATTGCAAGATCTGCGTCCATAGATAAACCTAGCTCTATAGCTTTTCTAAAATATTTTTCGGCAAGGCTCATATTAGTTTGTGATACCATTAATCCTTGCAGGTAATTGTAATATCCTTCTTGCTTTTTTACGAGTGCAGTGGTTGGGGTTTTGATTTTTTCAAGCCATTTCTGTGCTCCAGGAAAGTCTTGTTTACGTAGGCGTAAGAAGGCTAGGAGTATAATTTCGTTCTTAAAGTATAAGAATATAAATATTCCCATTAATAGTAAGAGCATGATGCCATTTCCTATTTCATTCTCAATAAACTGCCATACAGCAGCGGCCAGTGTGGCTAGGGCAAGAACAAGTTTGATATTTTTATTGAACATATATTGTATTTAGGTCGAATGATTTGTTATTTTTGCCTGACTCTGTGAGGCGATTGCAAAGGTATACAAAAGGAGATAAAATATTTTCATTTTTCCATTTGCAGAAGTAAAAACTTCTCGTATATTTGCGCCCAGCTTAGAGAGCTGTAATAAAAAGAAATTAAAGGCGGTCTTATAAAGACCTTAAAGAAGATACAAAATGAGCAAGAGAACGTTTCAGCCATCAAAAAGAAAAAGAAGAAACAAACACGGTTTTAGAGAGCGTATGGCTTCAGTAAACGGTCGTAAAGTTTTAGCACGTCGTCGTGCTAAAGGAAGAAAGAAAATCAGTGTATCTTCTGAAACTCGTCACAAAAAATAATGCATCTTTAAGATGTATATATAAGGTGTTGCTTTTTTTAAGTGACACCTTTTTTTATACCCTGTAAGTTCCTAATTTTAGAAAACATTAGAAAAAAAATTAAGTAAATGCCTAAAAATCAAAACTTAAAATCGATTCTACTTATAGGCTCAGGGCCTATAGTCATTGGTCAAGCGTGTGAATTTGATTATGCTGGATCTCAATCTCTACGTTCTTTACGAGAAGATGGTATTGAGACAATTCTTATCAATTCTAACCCTGCTACTATTATGACTGATCCGACAATGGCGGATCATGTTTATTTATTACCATTAAATACGAAGTCAATTGTTCAAATCTTAAAGGAACATCCTCAGATAGACGCTGTACTTCCTACAATGGGTGGACAAACTGCGCTTAACCTTTGTATCGAGGCAGATGAAAAAGGAATCTGGAAAGACTTTGGTGTAGAACTTATAGGGGTTGATATTGCTGCGATTAATATTACAGAAGATCGCGATCAGTTTAAAAACTTAATGCGCGACATAGGTATACCAATGGCACCACAAGCAAGTGCAAACTCGTTCTTGAAAGGAAAGGAGATTGCGCAAGAGTTTGGTTTTCCATTAGTAATACGATCTTCATTTACACTAGGTGGAGCAGGAGCTTCATTTGTATTTGAAGAAAAAGATTTTGATAAATTACTTTCACATGGTCTTGAAGCATCGCCAGTACACGAGGTAATGATAGATAAGGCTCTTTTAGGCTGGAAGGAATATGAGCTAGAATTATTACGTGATGCAAATGATAACGTAGTAATAATCTGTGCGATAGAGAATATGGATCCTATGGGAATCCACACTGGAGATTCTATAACAGTAGCTCCAGCGATGACACTTTCTGACGTGACTTATCAAAAAATGCGTGATATGGCTATCCATATGATGCGTAGTATAGGTGACTTTGCAGGAGGATGTAATGTACAATTTGCAATAAATCCAGATAATGAAGAGGAGATTATTGCAATTGAAATTAACCCACGTGTATCAAGATCATCTGCACTAGCATCTAAAGCAACTGGATATCCTATTGCAAAAATTGCAACTAAGCTAGCTATAGGTTACCACCTCGATGAGCTTGATAATCAAATTACAAAGTCTACATCGGCACTTTTTGAGCCTACATTAGATTATGTTATTGTAAAAATCCCACGTTGGAATTTTGATAAATTTGAAGGAAGTGATCGCACACTTGGCTTACAGATGAAATCTGTAGGAGAAGTGATGGGTATAGGTCGTTCTTTTCAAGAAGCATTACACAAAGCAACACAATCTCTTGAGATTAAGCGTAATGGATTAGGAGCAGATGGTAAGGGTTATAAAAGCTATGATCAGATTATAGAGAAGCTTACGTATGCGAGTTGGGATCGTGTATTTGTAATTTATGATGCCATCCAGATGGGTATTCCATTAAATCGTATTCATGAGATTACTAAAATTGACATGTGGTTCCTTAAACAATATGAGGAGATGCATGCAATGGAGAAAGAAATCTCTACCTATAAATTAGATACGCTTCCGCGAAATTTACTTATGGAAGCTAAGCAACAAGGTTTTGCAGATCGTCAGATTGCACATATGTTAGGATGCTTAGAAAGCGAAGTAACATTTAAACGCGACGAACTGCGTGTAAACCGAACGTTTAAGCTTGTAGATACTTGTGCAGCAGAGTTTGTTGCAAAAACTCCTTATTTCTATTCTACTTTTGAGAATGATGTAGAGCTTGCAGACGGAACATTAACTACTCACAATGAGAGTGTTGTTTCAGATAAGAAAAAGGTTATCGTATTAGGTTCTGGTCCTAACCGTATAGGTCAAGGAATAGAATTTGATTACTGCTGTGTACACGGTGTAATGGCAGCTGCAGAGTGTGGTTATGAAACAATCATGATTAACTGTAATCCTGAAACGGTGTCTACAGATTTTGATACGGCAGATAAACTTTACTTTGAACCTGTATTCTGGGAACATATTTATGACATCATTCGTCATGAGAAACCAGAAGGTGTAATTGTTCAACTAGGAGGGCAAACAGCTCTTAAGTTGGCTGAAAAGTTAGATCGTTACGGTATCAAAATATTAGGAACAAGCTATAAAGCACTTGATCTTGCCGAAGACCGTGGAAGTTTTTCTACACTTCTAAAAGATCTTAATATACCTTATCCAGAATTTGATGTTGCCGAAACAGCAGATGAAGCTCTAGCCGTAGCAGCAAAACTTGATTACCCTATTCTTGTAAGACCATCTTATGTATTAGGAGGGCAAGGAATGAAGATTGTAATAAATGACAATGAACTTGAGGAGCACGTAGTAGATTTACTTCGTAAAATCCCTAACAATAAATTATTATTAGATCATTACCTAGATGGAGCTATAGAGGCAGAGGCAGATGCTATATGTGACGGTGAAGATGTTTACATCATAGGTATTATGGAGCACATAGAACCGTGTGGTATCCATTCTGGAGACTCTAACGCAACATTACCTCCTTTTAACCTTGGAGATCTTGTAATGGAGCAAATAAAAGATCACACTAGAAAAATTGCACTAGCTCTTGATACGGTAGGTCTTATAAACATCCAGTTTGCTGTTAAAGATGATAAGGTGTTTATTATAGAGGCAAATCCTCGTGCATCTCGTACGGTTCCATTTATTGCTAAGGCTTACAAAGAACCTTATGTAAATTATGCAACTAAGGTAATGCTAGGAGCTAAAAAAGCAAAGGATTTTACTTTTAACCCGAAACTAGAAGGATATGCGATCAAGCAGCCAGTATTCTCTTTCAATAAATTTCCTAATGTGAATAAAAACTTAGGACCAGAAATGAAGAGTACTGGAGAAAGTATACTCTTTATTGACAACTTAAGAGATGATGCATTTTATGATCTATATGCTCGTAGAAAAATGTACTTGAGTAATTAAATATTACCTCATAATAATTTTGAAAAGCCTACTTGATTAAGTAGGCTTTTTTGTGCTAAACAGTTGGCTCAAATAAAACTAACAAGCTGTACATGAGAGTATAATGTTTACTTTCTTTGCTTAATATTGTTAAAAATTTTGCATTTTGACGTGCTATTGTAAGATAATTGTAGGTTTATTCTTTCAATGATAAGATTTTAAAAAAATCAATCTTATATTGTAAGAACAGACAATTAATTTTCCCCCCATTGATGATTAAAAAATTACTTTTATTGAGCTTCTTTTTCCTATCGGTAAGTGCGGTTGTTGCTCAAAATAACTATAAAAAGCTCGATAATGTAAGCCAAAATTCTCTTGCAGAAGCGGTATCTATTTATCCTAATCCTGCGATTGATAAAGTTCAAATCTCTAATGATTCTGATAGTAAACTTAAGGTCGAAATCTATAATATCTTAGGAGATTCCATGCTAAGTAAAAGCGTCACTGGAAATGATGATTACATTGATATAACAAGATTACAAGCGGGTATTTATATAGTTTCTTTTACAGATGGTAAACGCACTACTACAAAGAGGCTAGTTAAAAATTAGCACTAAAATCATACTCATAAAAAAAGCCGCAATTTGCGGCTTTTTTTATTGTCTATTAAAATGTGGTGATTGTTCTGGAATTACTTTTGTCACAAAGTATTTTGAATCTCCCCAAAAAGAAAATGTCCCAAATCGTTCTATATATTCTAGCTTCACATATTGCCCTTGATATTCATTAAGCGCTTCAATAGCTTCTTTTTCTTGATCTAATACTGAGAAACTAAATATTTGTGCGCCACTTATACCTTGACTTATCTCACCTTCCCAAGTTTTAAAAACCACTCCTTTATTTGAAAATTTTATAAGTTCTCCAGCGCGAGTTCCTTTACTATAAGGCACATAATATATAAATGCAAACCATCCCGCAGCCATAAGAAATATGGTAGTTAACACTACAAATAATATTTTTTTCATAATTGATTTATTCTATTAAAGTTATATCGTCATCACTTGCAATAGCGCGATTAACGATGTTTTCTGGAAGTTGCTTCTTTGCTTTTGCTCCCATTTTTTTCAATTTTTCAACTCTCGTAATTAGGTTTCCATTCCCTTCTACAAGTTTATTCATTGCTGCCGAATATCCTGTCTTAGCATCATCCATTTTTTTGCCTACAGCAGTTAAGTCGGTCACTAGGCCGTGAAATTTATCATATAATCCTCCGGCTTGCTTTGCAATCTCTAGTGCGTTCTGTTGTTGCTTCTCATTATTCCACATGGAATCGATGGTGCGCAATGTTGCTAACAGCGTGGATGGAGTAACAATCACAATGTTCTTCTCAAAAGTTTGATTATATAGTTGGTTATCATAGTTTATCGCAACCGCAAACGCTGGTTCAATAGGGATGAAAAGTAATACAAAATCTGGACTTTCAATCTGGTAAAGATCGTGGTAATTTTTATCACTTAGCTGTTGTATGTGACGTTTTAGAGCAGCTACATGATCTTTTAAATGTGCGTCACGTAAATGTAATTCTTCCTCATTTACAAAACGTTCATAAGCGCGAAGTGAGACTTTACTATCTACAATCATTTTCTTGTTATCAGGGAGGTGAATCACCACATCTGGTAATACTCTGTTACCTTCATCTGTTGTAAAGCTTTGTTGTATAAAATATTCTCTATCTTTTTCTAGACCAGATTTTTCTAGCACTCTTTCTAGTACAAGCTCTCCCCAGTTACCTTGCATCTTACTATCTCCTTTGAGTGCTTTGGTGAGATTATTTGCCTCCTTAGTCATTTGCTCATTGAGAGCGGTAAGACCTTTAATTTGCTCGTGCAAGGCAGAACTTCTGTGTATTGCCTCCTTATTGGTAGATTCTACTTTAAGTTCAAATTTTTCTATTTTTTCTTGAAGAGGTTTTAATATACTGTCAATATTCTTTTGATTCTGTAGCGTAAATTTATTCGACTTTTCATCGAGTATTTTACTAGCTATAATTTCAAAATCCTTGGTGAATTTTTCTTGTAATTGCTCTAGCTCGTTGGTCTTCTCATCCATGCGAAGTTTGAGATTCTCATAGGCAACATTACGTGCCGTAAGCTCATTTTGAAATTGATCTTTCTCTTCTCTTATGTAAGCTATTTGCTTGTCACTTTCGGCGCGTAGTGCATGAAGCTGATTACTGCTTTCTTGTCGAAGCGATGTGGTTTCTTGTTGCGCTTTCGCGAAAGCGGTCTTACCCTCAACTACCTTCTCTTGCTCATTGTGAAGGCGTTCTTGTAAACTTATAAGCTGTCCTTTCTTCTTAAGATTTGCAATATAAAACCCTAATAGTCCTCCTACGAGAATGCCCAAGGAACCAACGATAATAAGAAGAAGTGTGTTATCCATATAATTAAAGAGGTGATAAGAAATTTTGAAAATGGCTATTTACTAGAGTTAATCTATCTGAGTGTCTGGTAAATCCAATACGGCAGAAGTCTCGAGCGCATTACCAGCAATCCCTTTTATAGAGCCGAATAACGCCGAAATATTTTCTTGTACCACCCAAATTTGCTTCTCACGAGATGCCCATATTCTGTGCATCGCTTTTTTCTCAGAGTTGAGCTGATTAATCATACCGTCGTAGTTCTCTACAATGCGTTTTATGTTTTGGACAAACTCATTACTGGTAAGGTATCCATAAAGAAGCTCCATTTTGTCTCCTTTATTCTCGTCAGATGATTTTACAGATTGCGTTTTAATGAGCATTTCTCTCAGCACAAATGATACACTTTTTACCTCATGAAAGCCACAAATCCAGACACCATCTTTCTCCCCAAAACGATCCATATCGCTAGGGAACGTTTCGGTAACAATAACAGCAATATCTGCCTTACATTGTATTTGATCTTGCTTGAGTTTTTCTATCCAGTCATTTGAGAAATTCTTGGTACGCTTACTTTCATAAACGATAGAACCGCATTGTTGCTGGAGTCTATTCATCACGGTTTGAATACAGTCTGCACCACGTATTCCTTTACCTACCTCACTAATGTTATCAAAAGGGTAGGAGTGAGACAGTAGCTCCTCTAGTGCAAGTTCTTGGACTTCTCCTTGCATTTGCATACTTCCTTGCTCTGCCTTGCGCTTCATCTCGTCTATAAGCTTCTTTTGATCGTTCAGCTTTTTTTCAAATTCCTTTTCTTTAAGGAACATGGCTTCACGCTCTTTTGCTCGAGCTTTATCTTCTATTTCTTTTTGACTTTCAAGGAGCTGTTTTTGCATGGTGAGTTGTAACTCTTCGGCTTGTTCTTTTAGCTGATTTTCACGCTTGAGTAAATCTATTTCAGCCGACTTTAATGCGCGGTTTTCTTCCTTGCGCTTGTCGTTTTCTGACTGAAGTGATTTTAATTGTTGCTCAAAAGCTTCTTGAGTTGACTTTTCGATTTTCTCCTGCTCTTTAACTAGGCGCTGCTCTAATTTTGCCTTAAAAAGCTCATTCTCACGCTCTTTTTTTTCTTCAAAGAGTGCTACTTCCTTTTCAAGCTTTGCACGTTCTGCATTAAATTTTTCGGCTTGTTCGGCTACTTTACGTTCGTATTGCGCTTTAAACTGCGCCTGTAGTTTTCCTGATAACGCCTCTTCTACGTCAAAGTTGTGAGCACAATTAGGGCATTTTATTTTATCAGTCATCGATCTCTTTATTTTTGATAGTAATTCCTAATATTTGGAAATATGCTATAAAGATAGGAGAAGTGGTAAACATACACTCGATTTACCAGTTTGCTTTTTCAACAAAAACATGTGATGGGATATCGACAGAAAGATAGTGGCTTATGTTCTTTGTACTTTGAGAATAAAGAGATAAGGTATCTCCCGCGAGCTCTTGATATTGCGGATTATAGAGCTGTTTGCCATTTTTATTTGTAATATAGTTCCTCGTAGATAAGGTGTTGTAATTATAGTCATAATAGCCCTGGTCTGTTTTTTGAGCTCTTAGTGTATCTAGACTATTCAAGTCAAATGCATCAAAAACCGCTAGCCTGCCGTCTTTATAAAACTTCAAGTATTTTTTATAATTATAAGTAGTCACTGCGTTTACCTTATCTTCATCATACTTATAATAATGAGCGACAAGCTTATACAGTTTTGTGGTATCTATAATTTTATAAACTTCATTTGACGTTATTGGATCCTCTGCGTGTATTTTATTAATCTCGGCAACGTCTTTTATAGTATTGGTATACGTCGAGCAACTCGTAATGATTATTAGGAGTACTATACTTGTGTAAAAACGTTTCATTTTGATTATTTGAGAAAAAAGATACGCTTTTCTCTGTCAAACGCTACATGTTTAGAAGGAAACAATGTATCAAAAACTCCGTCGCTTATCAAGGTAGATGGTGTATCAAAGTGCGTTGTACCACTTTTCATGACTATCATTTTGTCACAGGCGTTTAGCGCATAAGGGATATCATGTGTGGAGAATAATATTGTTTTACCATGCGTATGGGCAATAGACGTAAGTAGTTTTAACAAAGAAGCCTTGTGATGTAGGTCTAAATGTGTCATAGGCTCATCAAGCAAAATTACGTCTGTGTTCTGAGCGAGCGCACGTGCTATTAAAACTCGCTGCAGCTGCCCATCACTAAGCTCGTAGCATTTTTTATCTTTGAGTGTGAAGGTCTCCGTATTTTTAAGAGCCTCGATAATTACTTTTCTATCGGTATCAGAAATGGTTCCTAACCAGTTGGTGTAGGGTTGTCTTCCTAAGGCTACAAGTTCGGCAACAGATAGATTTTTTGAGATAGGTTGGTTAGTAAGTACAACACTAAGTTGTTGTGCGAGTAGGGATGGAGTAATGTTTTTTATTTGCTTTCGCGAAAGCGTAACCTCACCACTCACAGCAGGTTGCAATCCTGATAATGTGCGGAGCAATGTGGACTTTCCTGCGCCGTTAATTCCCACAACACCTACGAGTTCTCCTTTGTTTATATCTAGGTTTATGTCGCTAGCAATGACAGTATTTACTGGCGATGCCAGATAGCCTATGGAAAGATCTCTAGTTTGTAAAATGCTATGTGAGCTCGGGTTATTCATCTAGAAAAGTAATTTCTTTTTGCGGACTAATAACCAAATTACAACAGGAGCTCCTACCATCGCAGAAATTGCGTTGATGGGAAGTGTAAATTCGCTAAAAGGTACTTGCGCAATTGTGTCACAAATAAGCATTAAAATAGCACCTCCCATAATTACCGCTGGTAATAATATAATGTGTCTTGTGGTTTTTATCACCTGACGAATAAGATGCGGTACTGCAAGCCCAATAAAAGCAATAGGACCTGCAAAGGCAGTAATACTACCGGCTAGCAGGCTAGTTGCGATGATAATAAGTAATCTTGAACGTGAGAATCTAGTTCCTAATGTTCTTGCATAGGCATCGCCAAGTAAAAAGCTATCAAGTGATTTTAGACTTGCGATGGATAAAATTAATCCTACGGCAAAGCAAAGTGCCAAAATTCCAACGCCACTCCAGGATAAATCACCAAGACTCCCGAAAGACCAAAAAACAAAACGCTGTAACTCCTCAGCTTTACTGAAGTAAGCGAGAACGCTCACTACGGCGCTAGTAAGGCTGCCTACCATAAGGCCTATAATGAGCAATGCCATGGTATCTTTTACACGTGTGGCAACTCCTATAACCATAAGTAATACTAGAAAACTACCTGCGCTGGCAGCGATTATAAGACCCCATTTTCCAGAAAGAAGTGCTGTAGAAAGTCCCAGAGCGGTACCTCCCAGAATATATAATGCAACCCCTAAACTTGCTCCACTACTAATACCTAATACAAAAGGACCAGCCAGCGGATTACGAAAAAGTGTTTGCATGAGCAATCCAGATACCGCAAGTCCAGATCCGGCAATAATTGCAGTGATAGTTTTAGGTAATCTGTAGTCTAAAATAATATATTCCCAAGAAGATTTTGAAACCTCAGAACCTACAAGGCTCGCAATAACATCCTTTATAGGTATAGCAACAGATCCTAGACTTAGATTTGCTAGTATACATACTATCAAAACAAGAGCAAGAATGAGAAAAGTAAGGCTGTAACTACTATTATTCATCTAGTGTGTCAAAAAATGTAAAGTCTTCTGTGATTATTTCTGGGTGTAAGATTTTTGCAAGATCTCGCAATACTAAATCAGGTCTGTTAGGTGCTAACTCGTAATATAACAATCCGCCAGTTTCTCCTTTATATTTTGCAAACGTGTAAACCTTCTTGTTTTTAAATGCGTCAAATTGAGCATAAGTGGGATTGTCACTCGCAAGCTTAGCATAACTAGTGTACTGTCCTGGTGCTATCCAGAAGTCAGCTTGCTGTCCTTTTTCTAACACAGATTCTATACTTAGTGCGATACTTCCAGCTCCTTCGGTCTCAGACCACAAGTAATTACCGCCAGCATCCTCAAGTACTTTTGCTTGCCAGCTGTCACCTTTAGGTAGATACCAGATATCTTTAAACATGCCGCCACTTAAAACTGTGGGCTTATTTTCTATATTGGCTATTTGCTCTTTTAGTAGGTTGTAGTTCGTTTTTATGTGATTAAAAATGCTATCTGCCTCTCGCTCTTTGCCATATAGTGCGCCAAAAAACTTTATCCATTCTGCTTTTCCTAACGGGTCTTTCTCTACCCAATCTCCATTATATAGTACAGGAATTCCAGCTCGTTCTACACTGTTAAGCGACTTGTTTTCTCCCTCTACACCAAAACTTATAATTACTTCTGGACGCAGCTCGATAGTGAGTTCTGTATTGAGTGATTCATTTTGCCCAAGGTCAATAATTTCTTTGTTTGCAATACGCTTTCGCGAAAGCGGACTAGAAATATAATCAAGATTAGGAAAGCCTTTTAAAGTCTTTGCTACACCTAGCATTTCTAACGAAGGAATATGTGTCGTAGAAGTAACGACAACAGTGTTTAACGGCGTTTTGAGAATTGCATCAACACCTTGTGATTTAAGCGTTTCTTCTAGTGTTTTAGACAGCTCTATATCTGTATTATTTCCAGAAGAATCTCTCGGTATTAGAGCATATTTAAACTCCTTTTGCGCTCCAGGAAATGCTTCTGTAACTGTAATAATTGTATGATTTGTGTATTGTTTTATAGAGAATCCGTTTGCATAATCTATAGACAAAGAAGTGCCTTGGCTTTCGTTGTTTTTAACCTTTTTTGATTTCTCTTTACATGAAATGAAAAGCGATAATATGCCAATTAGAAATAGGGTAGTATTCTTCATCTGTCAAAAGTAGCATTAAAATAATCAATGCGACAAGGGCTCATTTAAGTTTAGAAATTTGCGACTTGAGGTTGTGATTAGTTTTCAACTATTTATAGATAGACTGAAACATAGTTATGTATATTTGTGCCGAATTTTGGTTCTGATGTGTCACACGAGCACGGAGGATTAATAGGGAATTCCGTTAAAATCGGAAGCTGTTCCCGCAACTGTAAGCTAAGCCCGTTATGGGTTTGTTACTACTACAAAGCCACTGTCACAAGGTGTTGTGATGGGAAGGTGTAACAAAAGCAAGCCAGGAGACCTGCCACAATTCTTAATTAAAATCAAGCGACTCTCGGGTAAAGAGGCGGTAGATAATGAGACATATTTTTCTTTTTATTGCAGTGATGCTGTATGCACACGCATCTGTTGGACAGATAGATACACTTCAAGTTTTACCTGAAGTGATTTTGAGTGACATAAAGTTGCGAGAGCACAGCGTGGGGATTGCTATTCAAAAAATATCTGATAGTATATTACAGCAATCTAGAACATCTCTTACAGATGTTTTAAAGAATAATACAAGTATATACTTTAGAGAAAATGGTCCTGGTGGGGTTTCTTCGGCGTCTTTTAGAGGAACAAATGCTTCTCAAACAGCCGTGGTGTGGAATGGTATCAACATCAACAGTCAGCTCACAGGTCAAACTGATTTTAATACTATCTCCACCAATAATTATGACAATCTTGATGTACGTGCAGGTGGTGGTAGTATCATTTATGGATCAGGAGCAATAGGAGGGAGCGTCCACCTTAATAATGAAATCCAGTTCTACAAACGTGCTGAGACTACAATTTCTGCTGGTTACGGGAGTTTTGATACGCAGGTAGCACATGCCAAAACTCGATTTTCTACAGAGAAGTTATATGTCGATGTAGGAGCAGATTTCCAGCAGTCTGAAAATGATTTTGACTATCTGGATACAGATAACTTGTTCAATGCTAACGGTCAATACGAGAATCTAGATCTCAATCTCAATGCTGGCTACCTGTTATCAAGTGATGGAGATAATACTCAAATTTTAAAATTACACCATAACACATACGTAGGCGATCGTAATTTTTCTGGTACGCTTACCGCACCATCTAATGATGCTTATGAGGATTGCAACACGAGAACCTTAGTAAGTTGGGAAAATCTAAGCAAGCGATATGATGGAATCTTGAGACTAGCTCATATTTACGAGCAATTCAGATATTTTGCAAACAATGAGTCAGACCTCAATGACTTAGGAAAAGCCACGCGCTATCTAGCAAATTATGAGGGGACTTTAAAAATAGATCCATCCAAGAGGTTTACTTTTTTGGGAGAAATAAACACCATTTCGGCAGCGGGAGCTTCTATTGAGAAAGCATCTAGAACGAGTGCATCTGCTGTTGCATTGTGGAAACACCAATTGCTGTCGGCATTAAGTTATGAAATACAGGTAAGGCAGGAAGTTGTTGAAGATTATAGTAGTCCATTCTTACTAGGGGTTGGTTTGGATTACGCTTTCGCGAAAGCGTATAAATTTTCATTCAACGCTTCCCGCAATTACCGTATACCTACATTTAATGACACCTACTGGGCAGGATCTGGGGCTAGAGGGAATCCAGATATTCAACCAGAAACTAGTAAACAAGCCGAGTTAGGGGTTTCTAGAAGCAAGAACAACATCACCTTAGGTTTGCGAGGTTTTTATATAGATACGGACGATCTCATTAAGTGGCAACCCAATAGTGCGGGAATATGGAGTCCAGTAAACATTGAAGATACGGAGCATTATGGTGCTGAATTTTCTTTTAATATAGATAAGAAAATAGGACAGCATCGTCTTGCAGCAAGCGCAGCATACGCCTATACAATTGCAGAGAATGTAGAAACTAATAAGCAACTTATTTATGTTCCTAAAAATAAAGGAACTGCGGGAGTGAGTTATAATTATAGTTGGCTTAGTTCATATGTGCAGGGTATTTATAATGGAAGTGTATTTACTACAACAGATAATACTTCAACAGTGGCAGAGTCTTTTGTTGCAAATGCAGGCATAAGTGCAGAGCTTTTTAAGAATGGAAATCATAAGATGACCTTGTCTACCCAATTAAATAATGTCTTGAATACAAATTACCAGACGGTCGCTTTTAGACCTAATCCTGGCCGCAACTTTTTAATACAAACAACGTACACTTTTTAAACACAATTATGAAAAAAACAATTTATTTATTATCCGTACTATCGCTATTTGCTTTCTCTTGTGAAAGTGATGATGACTTCACAGAGCCGATTATAGAAGTAGAAGTAGAAGATGAGGCCTACGAGAATGGATTTTTAGTGACTAATCAAGGACCTTTTAATAATGGTTTTGGAACAGTCTCGTTTATCGACGAAGGATTAACTACTTCAGAAAATAATATTTATCAAACGGTAAATGATGATAACCTAGGTAACATTGTACAATCAATAGGGTTTACAGAGGATAATGCTTATGTGGTTGCAAATATTGGGAATAGACTAACGATAGTAGACAGATTTACATTTGAGGAAGTAGCTCGTATAGAGACTGGTTTATCTAATCCAAGATTTTTTACAAGTGCAAACGGGAAAGGATATTTGACTAACTGGGGAGATGGAGCAGATGCTACAGATGATTATATCGCAGTTATAGATCTTAGCACTAATACAGTTACAAATACTATCGCAGTAGAAGAAGGACCTGAGGAAATCCTTTACAACGGGACTTATCTTTATGTTACAAACCAAGGTGGTTTTGGCGTAAATGACATTGTTACGGTAATTGATCCTGCTACAGATACTGTGGTAACAACAATACCAGTAGGTGATGCGCCTAATGGATTAGAGTTAGATAGCTCAGGGAATTTATGGGTGCTTGCCGGTGGTTCACCATCATTTACAGGTACTGAGACTGCAGGGAGTTTATCTGTAATCAATACAACTACCAATACTGTATCTGCTTCATTTGATTTTGGAGTGACAGATCACCCTAACTATATTAATATAGAAGGCCAGAACCTTTATTACTATTTAAATGGGGAGGTTTTTGTTTCTTCTACTACAGATTTTGAAATACCTACGACTCCAGAATTAACAGGATTATCTTTATTTAATATGATTGTACGAGGAGATACTTTATTAGGTACAAATGCAGGAGATTTTGCAAGCAACGGTTCGGTTGAAGTTTATAATGTTTCAACAGGAGAGTTAATTAATACACTTACAGTTGGTGTCATACCTGAAAACATTTATTTTAATGAGTAGTATTCATTTCTAGAATAGATTATAATAAAAAAGGGGTAACGTATTGTTACCCCTTTTTTTATTACTCTTAAATTGATGTTTATAAATCGATGCGATCCACCATCATACGCTGGTATAATGGATCTTCTTGTTCTGAATCGTAAATAGATCGTTGTATGCTGGTATTATAGTTTGTGCTACTTCTACCATTTAATATAATGTCTATAGCTGCATCTAATAGTGGCTCACCTTGTTCACCTAGTTGTCCAAAGTTTTCAAAATCTTCGGCAATTAGTAAGTCTGGTGTAAACCCATCAAAGTAGTCTGTTAGCCCATCAGCGTTTACAGATTTTAATACTAATGGAAGCATTACATAACGGTGATTAGGATTTGCCTCAGAACGACGGAAATTAGGTGAAGGAGCATCATATAATAAAAATGAACCTTCAAATTTACCTACGGTGTTAGTTCCTATTTGAATTACCTCAATGTAAGGATCAAGACCACTTAGTATAAGCTCGCTCGCACTTGCAGATCTTCCTGTTGTTAATACAAAAACTCTCGTTAAGCCTAAGCTGTTTATAGCAGGGCCATCATCTCCAGAGCCCAGGTTATTATTAAATCTTCTCACAAATTCATTTGCTTGATTTCTATCTGCGTTATACTCTTGCGTTATGAATTCTTCACCGTTAAACTGTCCAGTAATCATTGTAGAGAGATCATTTGCGGTTTCTATAGATCCACCTCCATTATATCTTAGATCAAGAACAAGATCTGTAACTCCCGCACTACGGAATTGTGCAAAAGCAGCGTTGAGTTCGCTATCAAATTCATTAGTAAATCCTGTGTAATGTAAATATCCTATTTCATTACCTCCTACACTTAGTACGTTTACCGTATGTACAGGGTTTATGGTGAGTTCAGTTTTTGTAATTACAATTTCTTCCCCTGTCGTGGTAAAGTCTGTTCCATCATAGGTTGCTAATCCTATGGTGTAAGTATCTGGAGCAAAAAAGCTATTAAAATTTGTGCTTCCATCTATCGCTTGTCCATCGCTACTTGTGAGTGGTTGTCCATCTACAAGTGTGAATATCATTCCTCGCTCTGCTCCGGCAAGATCTGCTGGGCTATCATTTACTACGTAACGTACAACTCCAAAAGCAGTAGTAGGATCGTTAGGCATAATTAATAAAGATAGATTTAATCCAGAAGAAGTACGTATACCTGCAAGGGAGTTTTCAAGAGCAACATAGTCATCTCTTAATATACTGAAGCGATCTCTTGTAGATGTAAGCGCATCAAAAGCCGCTTCTGGAGAAGAGAACTGACTTAAATAATCAAATCTTGCGGCGTCATTATCAAAAAAGTCATTTGCTAGTTCTGGTACGTCTTCTTTGTATAAAGACCAATAATTTAGCCCTCGATATACAAAGTCCGAGATTTCTGTGCTACTAGCTGGTCTTAGATTATCATCAAGGTCATCATCACAAGAACTTAAGAATACAAGAAGTAAAAGTGATAGGAGTGTTATGTTTTTCATCAATAATGAGGGTTTAATGTGACTTACTGTAAATATAGTTAAACGTAATAGCACAGCAAAGATTACAAGGAATCACGTAATTTCATAAAAAAACCTCTCTATAAATGAATATAGAGAGGTTTTTATTAAAAATCAGATCCTTAGAACTGGTAGTTAAGAGATAAGTTAAACATCGTACCTAACTGGCTAAAGTGATAACCATCATACGTCATCTGAGAATAACGCTGATTAAAAGTTATTAAATTAGACTGATTTTGCGTTGCTGCAGCATCTGCTAGGATAGCTGACCCTGCTGCATTTTCTGCTTTAAATTCCCACTCTGGTAATACATTCAATAAGTTGTTTACGTTAAGTGCAAGCGTGATCTTTTCAGTTACGTTATAGTTGATACCAAGATCTGTAACAATCTTAGGGATAAACTCTGTGCGTAAGTTGTCATCAAGCCCTTGTTGCTTAAATGTAGTCTTTCCGAAATATGTATTGTTTAGAGAGAAAGCAAACTTCCCAATATCATAGTTACCACCTAAAATCCATTTAGTTCTAGGTCTAGACGTGAAGAATAATGCTTCTTGCGTAGCATTTACTACAGACTGTCCAGAATCCTCAACAAGTTGTGGATTTTTTACAGAACCATCACGTTCATTTGTAATTGTATAATTACCAGATAGATTAAGTCCAAGCTTACCGTTACCAAGCTCGATATTTCTTTTACTAATAACCACGTCAAGTCCAGAAGTTCTTGTGTCAATAGCATTAGAAAAGAAGCTTACATCGCTCAGGTTATTGTCTCTTAAAATATCATCTAGTGGAGTAGTACCTATATTATTACCATCATCATCAAAAGCAGTTCCTGTAATTTCAGATCCTAAAACAATACGATCTTTTACAGCAATGTTGTAGTAATCTACTGTAAACGTAAGATTGTTTGCTAGTTTACCACCAAAACCTATGGTGAAGTTATTTGATGTTTCTGCATCTAGTTCATCGATTCCTAATAATTGTGCTTGTGTAGACACGTTATTTACTAAACCTCCCACTTGTATCCCCTGTCCTGGGATAAAGCTATATTGTGCTTTTTGTGTATAAATCTGGTGTAATGTTGGAGCTCTAAATCCAGTAGATAGTGAACCTCTTACTGTAAGATTGTCTGTAAGCTTATAGCGAGAACTAAATTTATAAACAAACGTATTTCCAAAGTCAGAGTAATTTTCTGTTCTAACTGTTCCGCTTAACAAGAAGGCATCAGTAACGTCATAATCCAAAGAGAAATATCCTCCAAAGTTATAACGGTTGAATTTTCCAGAGTTTTCTGGGCTGTTACCTGCAAAAGAATCTGCTCCACCACCATCATAAGAGTCTAGTTTTCCTTCAATTACTTCAAAAACTTCGTTTCTAAACTCAGCTCCAAATCCAATACTTACTTTGTCTGAAAGTACTCTAGAGATATCAATGTTACCTACATTATGAGTAAACTTTGTTCCACCCGGATCAAATGATCTAGCACTGTTCTCTCTATACAGTTGAGATCCTTCCGTAAGTTCTCCATCCTCAACAGTACCATTACCATTTTCATCAATAAATACGGCAGGAGAGTAGACAAAATTTCCATTTTGAGAGTTATTTACTTGGTACGTTTGTGTGTTTCCACCCGTTGTATAACTAGCGTCAACATTCCAGTCATTAATGGTAGTTCTAATTCCAATTGTACCATTATAATCATTAAGAAGTCCTTCGAAGGTAGGTACATATCCATCATAACCACCTGGGTTGTTAGGGTTATCACCTGGGAAAAAGTCTGCTAAATAAGGAAACTCTTCTATAGTTCTCCAATATGGAGTTCTGTAGTTTGCAAAACTATTTACCTTCTTATAAACATAAGCGGTATTGAAATACAACTCAGTATTATCACTTAAATCAAAACCTCCATTTACAAGAAATTTTGAAGATGCAGTTTCCGGTGATCCGTTAATGTTATTTGCATCTGGGTTACGAGATAAAAATTCTTGAACATCTGCAAGGTCTGCTTCAAAGTCACCAGCTTCTCCAGCAGCATCAACAGTACCAGGTCTATTTGCAAGGTTTACTTTAGAGAAGTCTACAGTATAATTTATAAAACCTTTGTCATCTCCTATAGTAGAGCCATTATTTACACTGATTCCTACCATTTCGCCATCACCTTCAGAAGTGATTCCTGTTCTTAGCGTCGCCGATCCTTGATTATCATTGTCTTTTAAGATAACGTTCATTACACCGGCAATTGCGTCAGATCCGTATTGTGCAGATGCACCATCACGTAAAATTTCTACTCGCTTTATTGCATCTGTAGGTATAGCAGAGATATCTGCACCAGTCTCTCCACGTCCTGGAGAAGTTTGAGTATAAAGAAGTGCACTTAAATTCTTTCTTTTACCATTAATTAAGATTAAGGTTCTAGAAGGCCCCATGTTTCTTATTTCATAAGGATCTAGAAGAGAAGTTGCATCATTTACAGGAGTTTGTACTGTATTAAATGATGGTATCTTATACTGTAAGGCTTTATCAAATGTCACTTGTCCTGTAGTTTGTAATTCTTTTGCAGATACTACATCTACTGGTACAGCAGTGTCTACCTGACTTCTAGGAGCAGTTCTTGACCCCACAAGTACCACTTCACCAAGACCTACACCTTCTTCAAGTGTTACATTAATTGATGATTTACCATTTACTGCTACGCGTTTTGTATCAAAACCTAAGTAGCTTATTTCTAAAGTACCGTCGCTTTGTACCGTGATATTATAATTACCATCAAAATCGGTGATAGCGCCATTGGTAGTTCCTTTTTCAATGACGTTTGCGCCAGAGATGGGAACATTGTTTTTATCTGTCACCGTACCTGTAACAGTAACTTGGGCAAATGAGGTCATACCAATTAATAGACCTAAAAGAGTTAACTTGAGTTTGAGCATAGTTGATTTGTTAGTTTATAAATTTTAACAGATATTAAATACCTGTTAATTTGTGTTAAAACTAAGATAAAAATTCAACGCAAACTGATATTTCATATCTATTTTTTAATAAAAATCAGATAATTTATATTTTTCATTAGAAAAGAGGATGCGAGCAGCCATTGTCACTGACTTTTATGCTAATTCTTTAAGAACCGTGTTACCGACTTGATTAACAGTGCGATATCGTTGTAGATGCGAGTGTATGTCTCTTTGCGGGTTCTGTAACCTAGGAAAGAGGAGCAATATATTAAGGTTTCTAGCTCGTTTATATTATATAAATCATCGATCTGTTCAAAGTGAGGTTCTTGCTGTGCTTGTTGTTCTAATCTATAACCAATCCATTCTTTAGAAAAAAACATAGCTCCTTTTCTATTAAATAGTAAGATGAGCTCTGGTGAAATATGCTCAATAACTTCCTTTGTGATGGCTAATTGGTTTTTTAAGAAGTCGCGGCCATTCTCATCTTTTAGGAAATGTTCTATTTGTTTTTGCTCTGTATGACGTTGATAAAATAAATCACAATAGGTAATTCCAAACTGTTCAAAATCTTTAAGTAGCGTGGAGAATTTTTTGAAGTAGCGATCAGTACTTAAGTGGTCATAGTTGTAGCTATATCCATTACTGCTTACAAAGTCATTTCTTAACGAGGGATTAATGCCCATTACTAGTATTTTGGCTTGAGGATTTACTTCAGAGAATACAAATCCTTCTTCAGCTATAGCTAGTTGCTCTGCTGTTATAGACTGACTTTTAAATTGAGTGAAAACCTGTCCAATTTTCGCTTTAAGCGCACTATTAAAAGAATCGTTATTCATACATAAGGTACTGCTTACGTATGTTTTTAAAGTTTTCTATATCCTTTATCCAGTCACGTTTAATCTCTTTAAAGGTATATCCATCTTGAATTTGCTGCTGTAATTTTTTATTACCTGCATGAAGCGTGAAACTAGCGGTTTTAAAGAAGTTCTTTTTATCAGTACTTGCGGTATAAGCTTCTATGACCCACTCAAGATTTACACGGCTCATGTACTCTTGATCGCGTAAGTCCATGCCATAACAAAGCTGTCCATTATGTTTAGGATCTTTTGAGCCAAAGTTAGGCTGAGGAGTGTAAGAATATGTAAAATTGCTAGGTGAAAAATCTGGAGCCCCAAAGATTTGAAACTGCATTTCTGTTCCTCTTCCGGCATTAATGGTAGTTCCTTCAAAGAAGCCTAGGCTAGGGTAGAGGTTAATACTTTTATCATTAGGTAAATTAGGAGAAGGACGCGTAGGTAAAGAATATGGAGTCGTGTAATCCCAATTTTCTAATGGAATCACCGTAATATCACATTGCATTTTATTTTTGAGCCAGCCCTCACCATTCACCATCATCGCATATTCACCTATGGTCATACCATACACTAAAGGCACTTCATGCATCCCTAAGAAACTGGAGTGCTCCTTTTCTAGCGTAGGACCGTCTATGTAATGAGCGTTAGGGTTAGGTCTGTCTAGTACAATCACAGGAATTCCTTTCTCGGCAGCGGCTTCCATTACGTAGGTGAGTGTAGATATATAGGTATAAAATCGAACACCCACATCTTGTATGTCAAAGAGGATTACATCGAGTTCTTCTAGTTGTTCCTGGCTTGGTTTCTTGTTTTTACCGTAAAGAGAGATAATATTGAGACCAGTCTTTGGATCTTTACCATCTTTTACTTGCTCTCCAGCATCTACATCACCGCGAAATCCATGTTCTGGTGAGAAAACACGTGTAACTGTAATCAAGCTTGAGATAAGAGAATCTACTAGGTGTGTACTTTCCTTTTCAGTATGCGGAGTGCTTTTAAATATGAGTCCACTTTTGTTAGTTACTACACCTACTTTTTTATCTTTAAGTAACGGTAAGTAGAGCGCTGTCCTATTGGCAGCGGTAACGATGGGTTCTTGAGAAGGAGTTTCTTGTAGTACAGTTTCTTTTTTAAATTCCGCTTTCGCGAAAGCGTTACTATCTCCACCGCTATTTGCACAAGAAATAAGCAGTGTGAGCATTAAAAAAAGGGTATTTTTGAAGAAAATGAGACGCATTTGAATTTAGAGTATTTTATAGCCAAACGCCTAAGTAGCGCGACATCGTATAAAAGTAGTGCTTCCAGTACGATAATTAAAATTGCTATCGTAGCAATTGCGATTGGAATGGTGATGATGCTTATATCGATTGCTACAGGACTAGGACTCCAGCGAGAGATAAGACAAAAAGTGTCTGCCTTTTCTGGAGATATTGTCGTGTCAAATTTTGACGGAAATAATAGTGAAGAGACGACAAATCCAATTTCTATAGATCAAGATTTTTACCCAGATTTTAACGCAGTACCAGAGGTTACACATGTACAAGCAATTACTGTAAAAGCTGGCGTTATAAGGACTGCAGAAACCTTTGAAGGAGTAATATATAAAGGGTTGGGTGATGATTATGACTGGAATCGTATCGAGGAATATATAGTAGAAGGCAGAAAACCAGAACTTACGGGAGCGCTTAATAATGAGACTATCTTTAGTACGTATCTAGCAAACCGCTTAGGCTTTAAAGTAGGTGATAAAGCTATCATACAATTTGTAAATAAAGATAACACGCGTTTTAGACCGAGGGCCTTAGAGATTGTAGGACTTTATGAAAGTGCATATCAAGAGTTTGATAAAGTGTACATTATGGGTGATCGCCGTCACCTTACCCGTATTAATAACTGGGAGAAAGATGAGGTAGGAGCTTTTGAGGTTTTTGTAGATGATTTTGATAATCTTGAGGCACTGAATAATAAGGTGTATGAAAACTCTGGTTCTACTTTAAGATCTATCTCTGTAATACAGAGTAATTACAATATTTTTGAGTGGATTAAACTATTTGATTTCAATATCATTTTAATCATTGTTATCATGATATTGATTGCTGGTATTAATATGATTGTGGCGCTGCTTGTACTAGTGCTAGAGCGTACAAAAATGATAGGAGTACTCAAGGCACTTGGAGCGTCAGACTGGAGTGTGCGTAAGATTTTTATTTATAATGCAATGTACTTAATAGGTCTTGGGCTCTTCTGGGGTAATCTTATAGGCTTAGGAATATTATATGCTCAGAAAATATTTGGTTTTGTAAAGCTTGATCCATCCACATACTATGTAAGTGAGGCGCCAGTGCTTATAGACTTTTGGCATATTCTATCTCTTAATGTAGGTGTGTTTGTCGTGTGTGTTCTTATACTTCTTATCCCATCTTATATCATAACTAAAATAAGCCCAGTAAAAGCAATACGTTTTGAGTAATTGATTATAGTGATTAATTAGATTGAAATCCTTGTTCCCATTCGCTATTGATAATAGTTGCTCCATAAACTAGCTTGTGACCAAAGGTCCATGCGCCCATTGTAAAGTCTTCTTTTATCATGGAGGGCTCCATACGCCACTCCTCGTTATTTTTAGGTTTGCCCATCAGTGATTCGGCAAGGGCTCGTACGGTGCTCATATCTTTATACGCAATGGTGATGGCATATAATAAAGGCTCTTGATCTTTTGTAAATAAATAGCTATATGATGTAATTGAGCTATCACTTATAGCTTCTGTATATTCTATTTTAAACTCCGACGCTGTATCTATACGAGTAGCATTTGGCGCTTTCTTGTGGAACTTTTTTAAAGTCATACCAAGGTACAGTTGTTTCTTTTTAAGCTTTTTTGGGAAGTGCTGTTGCTGTTTTCCTTTTGAAAATTCATCTAAGGTCACTGAAGGCACAGTAATGAACAAGCATAAGAAGAGTAAACTCCATTTTAATAGCATATGATAGATGGTTGCTCATTATAAAGCAACAGTGTATTGGTTTAATTAACTACAGTTTCCTTGTATGTATATAGAAATCCTCTGGTATACTCATGTCAATTATTTTCTTAGACATTTTAAACTCTTGCCACTGATCTGTAGGCGCGAGCCATTGTAATGTACCATTTATCTTTATAGAAAGTGGCATAGAGAAATCACTTATCACATTTGTGTAGCGATAACTCAGCTTCTTTTTACTCACTTTATATTCAAAGGTTGGGATTTTTACCGTTCTTAAATACTGATCAAATATAGGAGTGAGGTTCTGATTCAGTTTTTTAGACATAAAATCTTCTACCATTGCGCTTGTGGTAGTTTTATGATAAAACTCTTTATTAAGTCCACGCAACGTCTCTCGCCATAGCTCATCATTATTTACAATGGTGCGTATGGTGTGTAGCATATTTGCACCTTTATAGTACATGTCGCCACTTCCAGAGCGATTTACATCGTAAGTGCCTATGATCGGTCTATCATTTCTAATGTTTTTACGCAGTCCAATTACATATTCGCTAGCAGCGTCTTTTCCAAAATGATAATCTAGATATAGATTTTCTGAGTAGTTAGTGAAGCTCTCATGAATCCACATATCTGCAACATCCTTATTTGTAATGTTGTTTGCAAACCATTCATGACCAGATTCATGTATGATTATAAAATCAAATTTGAGTCCTTGTCCTGTACCAGATAAATCTCTTCCTAAATAGCCATTCTCAAACTTGTTTCCATAAGTTACAGAGCTTTGATGTTCCATGCCTAAGTAAGGAGCTTGCACGAGTTTAAAACTATCTTCATAGAATGGATAAGGACCAAACCAATGTTCAAAAGCTTCCATCATCATAGGGGCTTGTGTAAACTGAGCTCTCGCTTTTTCCTCATCTTCACGAAGTACCCAGTAGCTCATTTCTAGTTGCCCATTCTCACCTTTATATACCTCAGAGAAGTTTACATAATCTCCTATATTAAGATTAACTCCGTAATTATTTATAGGATTTCTCACAGCCCAGTGATAAGTTTTTGAAGATGTTGTACTATCTATACCCACTAATCGTCCATTAGATACATCTACAAGATCTTTAGGTACTGTAACATGCATGTCTAGGCTGTCCACTTCGTCTGCTGGGTGATCACGATTAGGCCACCAGACACTGGATCCTATTCCTTGATTTGAAGACGCGATAAAATGTTTGCCGTTACTATCTTGCTGCCAAGTGATACCGCCATCCCATGGTGGGTTTACAGCAGCGCGAGGTTTACCTTCAAAGCTTAATCTTATTGCTTTTAGTTCTCCTGCTTTTTGAGCAGATTCTAGTTGTATAAAATGGGCCGCACCTTCAGAACGCACGTTAAGAGAGTGTCCGTCTTGCATTACTGCTGTGAGCTCCATAGGGGATTGAAGATCTATTTGTAACTCGGTCGTGCCTTCTTCTAGTACACGATAGGTCATTATATTAGTGCCCATTAAAGATTTTGATTCTGGCATCACCGTAACAGAAAGATCATAATGAACAAGGTCCCACCAGGCTCTTTGTGGAGTGATTGATCCGCGAAGGCTGTCTTGACGGGTAGCCTCTTGAGAAAACACAGATAGTGTGATAAAAGAAAAAACTAGGGTAAATAGTAAGCGCATGTGAGTGTAATTATCTAATGGTGCAGATTTATGAATGTAAAGTAGCTTTAAAAAGCAATGAGCGTGTAACCTTCCATTTGCGATTGACTTAAAACTGTCATTGCCGAAAGTCCTACATCAATCATTTTCAGTCTTCGCTCTTTAGTAATATTACGCGCTCCAGCAGTTTGACCACAAAGGATGAGTGATACGTTTGCTTCTTTTAAGGCTTCTAGTAATTCAATATTAGGATTATCTACGCCAAATTTCTCTTTATATAATTCATTGGTAAGCATTCCATAGGCTGCTTGTCCATGGATAGCAGCGCGTATATTCATATTTGCAACGGGAACTCCTGCTTTCTCTTGCATGTTAAGAAATCTAGCCATTGTCTCGATGTATGGATTGCGCTGACTTGGATTTTCAGGTGCTTTTGCCACATCAAACACTACTTTGAAAATAGCCGTAGTATCTGTTTTAAAATCTGGATTGTCAACCTCATAGGTTTTTCCGAACTCACTTATGACATTACCAGGAGTAGATACGGGTTGTTGAGCATACGCTTTCGCGAAAGCGAGACTTAAAAAAAGTAAGAAAGTATATTTCATGTTATGGAGTTTTGTTGTTATTGTTTTTCTTTTTGAACATCAATGATATAATCAACGAGTGTGGAAATGTCACTGCGGCGATAAAGGAAAAGAAAATTGCAAAGAAAAGCACACTTTCCTTAAGCCAAAAGTAGCTTAAACCAATCCCGATGATTGAAATAATCCAATAAGGCAACGCATTTTTTATATAGAGCCAGATAGTTTGATTAGTAAATCTACCGTATATAAAGTGTATTTGTTCAAAAAGAGATGGAAGACTATGCCACAACACGAAGTATATAGTAAAACCCCAGATGAGAGATGACATTTTGAAGATTACAATAAGCAAGCCTAAAAAGAAGAGTTCTTTTAATATGAGTTTTTTAAAACTATCACTTTTATAAGTTAGTATGGCTCCTGTTATAATAAATACTGCGAGCACAATGTATAAGGAGTATAAGAGAAATAAATGAGGAAAAGTTACTCCAGTAATTGCCATAACAATACTCTCCACTTGCTGCTCATTAAAATAAAACAATATCATGAGTATAAGCGCCCCATAACTGAGTTGTAGTATAGTGGATAATAACTTGTGTTTTGAATCAACTTTAGACTCCCAGTGCTGTTCACCAAAATGATATGCGCTAAAAATGATAAATAGAATTACTGTGATAGAAGGGATGGTATAAAATGCTAGAAAAGTAAGCAACACTGTAAGCACATAAAAGAAGAGCGATTTAAGGAAGTTCCTTTTTTTCTCCTTAGTAAATAACTTCTCTATTAATAATATATCATTTGATCCGTGTATGATACCAAAGGTGAGAATAAGTAAAAAACCCAAAATCAGCTCAACTTTAGTAGAAAATAGTGTGGCAACCCATAATCCTGCAAAACTGCCTATAATTGTGATATTATGAATTTTTTTCATTAATGATTTTTGTATTGATAATTTTAAGTAAAAAATTATGAGAAAATAATTATTTATTTGTTTAACATTATTTAAATTTACTTAAACAAATGTTTAATTAAAAATATCAATGCTATGAAATTTTTATTACTATTACTGGCCGACCCTACAAAACTTGATCCAAGTGATTATGTAGGATTTACATTCTTTGTGGGTGCGATGGCGATGATGGCAGCTTCTGCTTTCTTTTTTCTATCGCTTAACCAATTTAACAAGAAGTGGCGAACCTCAGTCCTTGTATCTGGTTTAATTACTTTTATTGCCGCAGTGCACTACTGGTACATGAGAGATTACTGGTTTGCTATTCAAGAGTCTCCTACATTTTTTAGATATGTAGACTGGGTGCTTACCGTTCCATTAATGTGTGTTGAATTCTACTTAATCTTAAAAGTAGCTGGTGCAAAACCTGCACTTATGTGGAAGCTTATCTTATTCTCAGTTATCATGTTAGTAACAGGATACTTTGGAGAAGCGGTATTCCAAGATCAAGCAGCATTATGGGGAGCTATTTCTGGAGCTGCATATTTCTATATAGTATATGAAATATGGTTAGGAAGCGCAAAGAAACTTGCAGTTGCTGCTGGTGGAGATATTCTTAAAGCACATAAAATACTATGCTGGTTCGTACTCGTAGGTTGGGCTATTTATCCATTAGGATATATGCTAGGTACAGATGGATGGTACACGAGCATATTAGGAAAAGGAAGTGTAGATGTCGCTTATAACATTGCAGATGCTATCAATAAGATAGGGTTTGGACTAGTGATTTATGCACTAGCTGTAAAAAAGAATGAAGTTGATGTTGTTTAAGTTTGATTAGTAAAAGGTGAGAACACTCAATTGGAAAACGCAACCAGCAATGGTTGCGTTTTTTTTATGTGTCGGTTTTAGTAATCATTATGCTGTAAAATAGATGTATTAAGCTTTCGCAAAAAAAATTCTAAGTCATTTAATAATTGCCAACATTTGTGAGCTGTTACTTTTAAAAACCTGTAGACGTTCAATAAATTGTCTGTGGGACTTACTCTTCCTCTTCTTGAAAAGACTCTCTTGATAACAATTTACTAGAAATCTTATATGTTCCAGCATAGGTAAGTCCTGCTTGACCTTTTCTAGAAGTCAAAAAAGCTTTTTTATACCACTTGGCATCTGTTGCCTTTTTTCTAAAATCTTCATGCTTTGATACACCAGTAGTTACTCCGTTGTACCATGATTCGATGGTAAAGACACCTAATCCAAAATGCTCTGCGCGCTGAAGTACAATCTCAAAATCTGCCTCAGAGAACTGATAAGAGTCATCTGCCTCTGACTCTTTGTTAAGATTAGTCAAACCATTAAATAAGTGCTGTTCTAAAAATTCTGTTTTTTCCATAGTGGCGGTGAAGGTAGTGTTTAAAAGGGAAAAGTATCACTTTTTTATATCTGGGAAGATGATTTTTTTGTGGTTTGAGATGATACCTTGTTGGTTAAAGGGAGGCGCATCTTAATCTTTGTCTTATTGCTTATTTGGTATTTGATCCATCGCTCGTTCTGCAATGGCAGTAATGGTAAGTGACGGATTTACACCAGGATTTGCCGAAATCATAGACCCATCAACCACAAGCATATTCTTATAGCCAAAAACCTTATTGTCTTTATCTATAACTCCACTTTCTGTATTTTCTCCCATTACTGCACCGCCTAGTATGTGTGCTGTAGATGGTATTCCAGCAAGTGTTTCTAAAGCAAAAGAGGTACTTACTCCTTTTATAGCCTTGCTGTAAGATTTCACAAGCGCTATAGATTCTGGTATAAATGGGGTAGGAGCCTTTCCAGAACTTACTGTAGATGTCATCTTCCCAAAAGCATTTCTTTTAAAACGTAATGTGCTATCTAGCGTTTGCATAAATAATAAGACAACCGTATTTTTTGCCCAGCCATTAGCAATGTAGATTTTAAAATAGTCTACTGGATTTTTGATTAGCTTGATGGCTGTTTTAAAAAGTCTTGAGAACACGTTTGAGCCTGTCACGTAAGGTAAATGTGCAAGTTTCCAAGCATTAGATCCTTCTCCATATCTACATATTTCTAGATGACTATTTTCATCTGTATCCAGAATACTTCCTATAGCGACACCTTTTGAGAGATTTTTATCTTTTTCAAGTGTAGAGACACTTATGAGTGTTTCATTATTACTACGTATATCCTCACCTAGATGATCTGATATATGTGGTAACGAATTAGTTTTTAAAGCTAGCAAGAGCTTTATTGTTCCTAGTACGCCGCCAGAAAAGATAACGCCTTTGGTGGTGATTTTTTGATGTTTACCAAAGATGCGTGTACTTCTCTTTATGGAGACTTCATATCCTAGAGCGCTGTCATTTTTATTTAATGGTTGTACATCATACACTTCATTTTCGGCTAGTATGGTGGCTCCGTGTTTTTGAGCAAGGTACAAGTAGTTCTTGTCAAGCGTGTTTTTTGCATTATGGCGGCAACCAGTCATACAAGCACCACAAAAATTACATCCAGCGCGATCTGGTCCTTCTCCATTAAAATAAGGGTCTTTTACTGTTTTATTAGGAGTTCCAAAGAATACAGCGACACGTGTAGGATTAAACTTTTGTGCGATATTTAAATCGTCTGCTACGGCTTTGAGAGCTTTATCTCCGTCATATAAGGAAGGATTTTGCGCTGCACCTAGCATTCTTAATGCTTCCTTATAGTAAGGTTTTAAGTCGGTTTCCCAATCATTAAGCGATTTCCAACTTCCAGAGTTAAAGAAAGCACTTTTAGGAGTAGGTAATGTATTTGCATATACTAGGGAGCCGCCACCTACACCAGTTCCAGAAATAATGGCAATGTGTTTAAATATGGATAGTTTCATAATCCCAAAAAAGCGCAGGTATGGCATCCAGAGCCATTTTCTAAGATTCCAGTTGGTTTTGGGGAAGTCGGTTGCTTTGTACCATTTTCCTTTTTCAACAACGAGCACTTTATATCCCTTTTGTGATAGGCGTAGAGCACTTACAGAGCCACCAAAGCCACTTCCTACTATAATATAATCGTATGTTAAGTCTTTTTGGCTCATAGAGATTTTAATGCGTGTGGGGTTATTGAGCTTGTAATTTACTAAACTTCTTTGTTCTGTATGTTTATTACTGATTTAAATAGCACAAAAGTGAATCCTAAGTTTTACTGCTCATTGACGAGCATTATATACAAGAGGGAAGGGGGCTTATTTGATAACGGGTAATTTTTGGTTTCACATTTTCGCGTAAGCATAAAAAAAGCCTCCCAAATAAATGAGAGGCTTTACGCACTAATAAAACTAAGATTATAGACTTATCGTAACCTATCTACAGATTTTACAAGATCTTCATCGCGCTTGATTGCCTTGTTTGCCAAGACTAGTAAAACGATAGAAACAAGCGGAATGATCATCCCAATACCCTTCTCAAGAACCGCCGTTCCTCCAGATAACATTTGTGATCGATATACCAAAATACCTAATAATGCAAAGTTTAATAAGATATTGAGACGTCCTAAGACGAATTGGTTCTTTCTATTATTCCATAAAAATATGGAAATAAATGAGAATACAGCACTAAGACTAAAAAGTGTTATGTAAGAAATGTCATCTACTGCCCACACGGCCTCACCATCCATATTAGAATAAAGGCTAAAGGCGTATGGCAATCCTAGTGAAACTAAGGCTGCTAGTAAAAGATATATAGTCTGTATACGTTGTATCACGTGATTCTCATTTTAAACTGTGGTAAAAATAAGTCTCATTTTGTGATATTGCTAAGAAAACTTTGAAAATAAAATTGTATCATTGTCTTGTGATTATGTAAAAGGCTCTCCGCTTGTTACTTAATTGCTTAATATTTACAGTATCAAATTCTTCTTTTGGTACGCTCTAATCACCCGATTAATAATTTACCCACATTACTAGATGTTTGATATTTCAGAATTAAAAGCAAAGAAGCTTCCCGAGCTTCAAGAGATTGCAAAAGGGATTAATGTTCCTAAATACAGAACATTAAAAAAGCTAGACCTTGTTTACAGAATACTTGATTTACAAGCAGCAGACCCAAAAAAAATTGAGGCAGTAGTGCCTAAAGTAAAGGAAGCAGCTGCACAAGCTCCTGCTCCTAAGACAGAACGTAAGCCTAGAGAAGAGCGTAAACCTCGTGCTCCACGTCCAGCAAAAACTGCAAAAGATACCAAGGATGCTCCTGCAGCAAACACTGAGGAAGCTAAAGATGCTCCTGCAAAAGGAAAATCTCCTGTAAAAAAGGAAGCTCCTGCAAAAAGAGAACCTCAAGCAAAAAGAGAAGCGGTAAAACGTGAGCCTGCAAAGGGTAAAGGTGGAGACGATACAAAGACACCACAAAAACGAGATAATCAAAAAGATACTCGTAATAACGATAAGCGCAACAGCAATGACAACCGTCAAAGCAATGATAAGCGTGCACCTCGCGATAATAATCGCAACTCAAATACACGTGCTAATACGCCACGCAATAACCGTAATCAAAAAGACGGAAATACGCATGGTAACAATGGTAACAAGGATAGCCGTAACCGTTACCGCGAGCCAGATTATGAATTTGAAGGAATTATAGAGAGTGAAGGAGTTTTAGATATTATGCAAGATGGCTACGGCTTTTTGCGTAGTTCTGACTACAATTACCTTGCATCTCCAGATGATATTTATGTATCACAATCACAGATAAGACTTTTTGGTCTTAAAACTGGTGATACTGTATTAGGTGTAATACGCCCTCCAAAAGAAGGAGAAAAGTATTTCCCTCTTATTAAAGTAAGTAAGATTAATGGTTTGAACCCTAACATCGTTAGAGATCGTGTTTCTTTTGAGCACTTAACCCCATTATTCCCTACAGAAAAGTTTAACCTAGCAGATCGTCAAGCGAGTATATCTACTCGTGTGATGGATATGTTTGCACCTATAGGTAAAGGTCAACGTGGTATGATTGTATCACAACCTAAAACGGGTAAAACCATGTTACTTAAGGATGTGGCAAATGCTATTGCAGCAAATCATCCTGAAGTATACCAAATTGTACTTCTTATAGATGAACGTCCAGAAGAAGTTACAGACATGCAACGTAATGTAAATGGAGAGGTGGTAGCCTCTACATTTGATAAAGAAGCGCATGAGCACGTAAAAGTTGCAAACATTGTTCTTGAAAAAGCAAAACGTCTTGTGGAGTGTGGTCACGATGTAGTAATACTTCTAGACTCTATCACACGTCTCGCACGTGCATATAATACCGTACAGCCAGCATCTGGAAAGATTCTTTCTGGAGGTGTAGATGCAAATGCATTACACAAGCCTAAGCGTTTCTTTGGAGCAGCACGTAACATAGAAGGAGGTGGATCACTTACCATTCTTGCTACTGCACTTACAGACACAGGTTCAAAAATGGACGAAGTAATCTTTGAAGAATTCAAGGGTACAGGTAACATGGAGCTACAACTGGATCGTAATATTGCAAACCGCCGTATTTTCCCAGCGATCGATCTTACTTCTTCATCTACACGTCGTGATGACTTACTACACAGTAAAGACACCACGCAGCGTCTATGGGTATTACGTAAATACCTTGCAGATATGAATCCAGTAGAAGCAATGGAGTTCATGAGTGATCGTATTAAGAGCACAAAAAATAACGAGGAATTCTTGATTTCAATGAATCAATAAGAAGTTCGTTTAAGTATAAAAAAATCCTCTCAATAGTTATTGAGGGGATTTTTTGTGTCTAATCGTTAGCTGGAGGAGCATTAGCGTTTTGCTTCTTTGCGAGGGTTGTTTCCCGCTTTGCATTACAATTCCTCGCTACACTGCGGGATTTCCATTACAATCGGGGCTAGTGGCTAATGCAGTTGTTAATCTGCAAAAGCTCAATTTTATGAGTACGTAAAAATCTTTAGGTTTAAAAAAGCTCACCCTTTAGGGCTGGGGAAAAGCTTTTTGGAATCAAAAGCTCACTTTCACGGTCTGGGAAAAGCTTTTTCAAACCAAACTCACCCTTCAGAGATGGGAAAAGCTTTTTGAAATTAAAAGCTGGCATGTTATTACAATTCCTCGCTTCACTGCGGGATTCTTATTTACGTTTTTAGCAAGTATTTGGAGCGCTCACATTGCGCTTATTCACAATAGTAGTCTCCCGCTTTCATTGCAATTCCTCGCTTCGCTATCGCTACACTGCGGGATTTCCATTACAATCGGGGCTAGCAGTTAGTGCAGTTGTTAATCAGGAAAAGCTTATCACTGATGGTCGTAAAGAGTATTGAGAGAAAAAAACTCACCCTTTAGGGTCGGGGAAAAGCTTTTTAAAACAAGCTCACCCTTTAGGGCCGGGGGAAAGCTTTTTGGAATCAAAAATTCACCTTCAAATGCCAAGAAAAATTTTTACGTACAAAAAAAAGCTCTCCCTTTAGGGGCGGGGAAAAGCTTTTTCAAACTAAGCTCACCCTTCAGGGTGGGGAAAAAAGCTTTTTTCAGAAAAAAGCCTTCCTCAATCCTACTTCATCTAAGACTCCGTATCTAATACTCCAGAAAGTACGTGATAGCGAGGATCGTCTACGCTCTCTTCAATTACCTTGTCAAACTTAGGAGAGGCTTTGCGCATTAAGTCTTTACACTCGGTACTCAGGTGCTTGAGCGTAATTGTTTTACCTACCGCCTCATACTTCTCAAGGAGTACAAAAATAGCTTCAAGGGCAGAGTGGTCTGCTACTTTTGCTTCGATAAAGTCAATTTCGATATGATCTGGATCACCGTTGATGTCAAACTTAGAATTAAAACTCTGAATACTTCCAAAGAATAATGGGCCCCAGATTTCGTACACCTTTGTTCCGTCTGCTTTAAATCTCTTTCTAGCTCTAATTTTCTTAGCGCTGCTCCAAGCAAATGATAAGGCAGCAATAATGACACCTACAAATACTGCAATGGCAAGATCAAAGAATACAGTTACAGCAGATACTATAATAAGCACAAATGCATCTGATACTGGTATTTTCTTTAAAATTCTAAAACTAGACCAAGCAAAAGTCTCAATAACCATCATAAACATTACACCCACTAGTGCAGCGATAGGTACTTGCTCAATAAAGCGGTCTGCAAATAAGATAAAGGTAAGTAGTGTAATTGCCATCATCACCCCAGATAGTCGTCCTCGTCCTCCAGCGTTAATGTTTATTACCGTTTGGCCTATCATACCACAACCACCAGTTCCTCCAAAAACACCACTCACGATATTTCCAGCTCCTTGTGCTACACACTCTCTGTTTCCATTACCTCTTGAGTCTGTCATCTCATCTACCAAGTTCATGGTCATAAGCGTTTCAATCAAACCAACTGAGGCTGCAAGAAAAGCATAAGGCGCTATAAACTTAAGCGTATCTAAATTAAAAGGTAGGCTGCTCCATAAATCAAAAACATTGAGTTTACTCGATATTTCTGCCATACCATTGAGCCCTGCGCCACCTCCATCTCTAATAAATTCGCCAACGTTTACAGAGTCCAATCCGCCAAAAATTGATATTAACGATACAATAAGAATGGCCGTTAATGCTGCAGGAATCTTAGGTGTAATTTTAGGAAGTCCCCATACGATGAGCATGGTGAGTAATACTAGCCCTATCATGGTATATAGTGACTTTCCTTGCATCCACGTTTTTACGACTCCTTTGTCTTTTACAGAGTAGAAACCATCTTGTGAAGCATTAAAAACTACCTTTTGCGTATTTGTATCATATACTTGTCCGTCAGATAATACAAACACCTCCTTGTTTGTTGCCTTGTTTATTACAGAGTTTCCTTCTATTGTAAATAATACAGTATTAGAGACTTTGTCTTTTACTTCGTTATCAGATACAGTATAAACAAGCTCTTTTGAAGCTGTTTTACGCATGTTGTCACCAGCATAATCCTTTTTGTTTTCTTTAAACATCCCTAGTTGTGCAAGGAATATCACAATAGCAAGACCATTTACAAACCCCATCATTACAGGATGCGGAATCAAGCGTACGAATTTCCCCAACTTAAATAAACCCGCAAAAACCTGAATAACTCCCATTAATACCACCGCGGCGAGTAAATAGAAGTATCCCATATTTTCAACAGGCTGATCAAAGAGTAATCCCTTTGCATGCCCTTCTTGAATCATCTGTACAAAAATCACGGCAACTGCTCCTGCTGCTCCCGAGATTAATCCTGGTCTACCACCAAAAAGTGCTGAGATAATCCCAATTACAAATGCCCCAAATAATGCCACAATTGGACTTATTTGAGCCACAAATGCAAATGCAACTACTTCAGGTATCATGGCTAATGAAACCGTAATACCAGAAACGATATCATTCTTAGGATTAGAGGTGAAATTGTTGAAAAGACGCTTCATAAGGCTGTTTTTAAGAAGCCGCAAAGATAGTGTATTCTTAAGGGATAGCTATAGCGCATTTACGGGAGTTACGGTAACGTTTTCGCGCAAGTAAAAAAAAGAAACCCTCACAAGATAACTTGTAAGGGTTAAAGATGTAAGGGTATGTTATTTTTTTACTTTGTAGGTGCTTAGTCTAAAGGGAGCATAAAGCGGGCAAAAAGAAATAAAGCTAGTCGCAATAAAAATAAGTGCAACCACACCCAGTATAATTGCCACCGTGCCGTTTATAACGTTAGCTGCATATAATATACCAATAATCACTGCAGCCGCTATGCGTATACCGCGATCTAAATTTCCCATATTCTTTTTCATAGTGTGTTGTTTTTAGAAGTAATACAGCACAAATGTAATGGGAGGATTTCTTGTAAACGGTGACTATAGTCACACTTACATGATTTTTATGGTTCGTCCTTCTTGGGTTATGTGATTTTCAATCTCCAGTTTTTTTAAGATCCTGCTTACGACTTCCCTTGCCGTGCCTAGATCTATTGCTATTTCCTTATGAGTTATATGTAGTGTTTGAGTTGCTTTAACACGCGCTTTTTCTCTTAAGTAATCTAGAATGCGTGCATCCATTTTATCAAAGAGGAGATGATTTACAGCGTTCATCATGTCAAGATAACGCGCATCATAGTTTTTAAAGAATAAGGTGTTGAGCGCAGGGTGCGTCTTAAGCCATTGCTGTACGTTGTTTACAGGTAAAAGAAGAAGTTTTGTATCTGTTTCTGTAATTGCATATCCGCGACTGGGTAATTGTGAGATTCCAGAAGAAAAAGAGATGATGCAACTCTCTGCCGGTTCTATATAATAAAGTAGAAGTTCTCTATCTTCATAGCGAGAATATACCTTTATGAGTCCGTGTATTACGATGGGAATAACCTTTGCATACTGTCCTTCTCGCAGTAATTCTGTTTGCGCAGGAAGTTGCTTTATGATGCCGTGTGTAGTTATTTCCTTAATGAGGTCTGGATGAAATCTTGGAAAAAGCTCTTTAATTATCATAGGTATCTATACTAGGTGCTGTAAAACTACAATTCGGTAGCCTGTTATGGCAATTGAGTAGCAACCTTTTTATGATTACTGAATTCTGGCTCATATTTGTACTGTCAATCATGAGAGATAGCGTCTCAATATTTAAAAATCTTACCGATGAACTACGATACTTTCTTCAAGATATTTATAACACTACACGCCATAGGTGGTTTTATCTCCCTCATAGCGGGAACTATATCTGTAATTGCTCCCAAAGGAAATGTCTGGCATAAAAAGTCAGGAATGGTTTTTTATTATGGGATGCTTACCGCTGGTATTTCAGGTATTGTGGCATCACTGCTTCCAGATCATAACAATCCGTTTCTGTTTGTGGTAGGACTCTTTAGTGTGTATCTAGTGCTATCCGGGTATAGAGCACTCCGTTTTAAAAAGATAAAGGAGGCGAGTGAGTTACGTGATGACAAAATCATTTCTTGGTCTATGCTCTTCATAGGTCTGGCAATGATAGTTTATGGTGCGTTATCATTGCTTTCTGGTTCTTCTATGGGGTGGATTCTTATAATCTTTGGAGGAATTGGTGTTCTTAATGCTGTAGGAGATATACGTGCAATGAGAGATATAGCGTCATTGCGTAAAAAATATCTTAGACTTCATATAGGCAAAATAACAGGCGGGTATATCGCCGCTTTTACTGCTTTCTTTGTCACAAATCAAGTACTTCCAGCGCTATTGAGCTGGTTACTGCCTACTATATTCGGTGTTTTATTCATTGGTTATTGGTTACGTAAAACAAAACCTCGCAAGAAAACTACAACTGAGACTTTATAAACGACGGTTGGGTAGGTTACGCTTTCGCGAAAGCGTACTTAAAACCATCTTTACATCATCAATCACAAATCAATATATTATGAAACATTTACTTCTTATTATCGCATTATGCAGCAGTACATTTCTTATGGCTCAAACTAAGTACGAGCAAGGAATGACAAAAGCTATGGAGTTTTGGGAAGAAAACAAGCTCGATGAGGCTTCAAATCTCTTTGAGCGCATTGCTACTGTAGAAAAAGACAACTGGCTGCCTACGTATTATGTTGCTCAAATTGCTATAATACGTAACTGGAGAGACTTTGAAAACAGAGAGGAAGCTACTATGAAGGCGACGCTAGGTAAGGCGCAAGAGTTTATAAATACAATGCGTACGATAGCTCCAGATAATCCGTATGCAGATCACTTGCAAGCGCAGCTTCATACAGTTTGGGTTGCTCACGATGGCATGAAATACGGGATGAAATATGCAGGTACTATAGGAGAACTCAATCAAAAAATAGTAAATAAGGAGCCAGACAATCCTATTTTTATAGCAGAAAAGGCACAATGGGACATGGGGAGTGCAAAGTACTTTGGGAGCTCAATAGAGCCATATTGCGCAGAGTTGCAGCGTGCCATCACGCTTTTTGCTACCTTTAAACCTGAGTCGCAGTTCCATCCTAAAGGAAATGTAAAAAGAGCTTTAGAAAGTGCCGAGGCTTGTAATTAAGAAGAAATGAAATATTATCTAAAAGAGTTTGCAAAGGCAAATATTGTAGGCTTATCAATATTTATCGTTCACAGTATCATACTGTATGTGCTGGGTAATCCTTGGTATGGAGATGGTGCAATAACCTTTTTTATACAAAACCAAATATTCTCTGTAGCGCTATATGCAGTGAACACTATGGTTATTGTGAACTTTAGAAAACGTTTTACAGGCAGTCTGTGGAATTTTAAGGTACTCGCTTATGCACTAGTGACGCACATTGTTGTGACTTTGATTACCGTTTTTCTACTTCGATTATTACTTATTACAGGATATTATAAAATTCCATTTGATGAGTATGTGGCTAGTGAAGGGTTTGAGGATTACATTTTTCCATTTTTGATAACAGCCGTTGCAACTTCTTCATTTTATGCAGTGAGCCGCTGGAAAAATAAGCAGGAAAGCAGGGTAAAACAGTCTAAGATTATTGCAGGAGCCGCTTCGGCAAAATTTGATGCGCTTAAAAATCAGCTGGATCCTCATTTTTTATTCAACAGTTTAAATGTGCTGGCAAGTCTTATTGAGGAAAACCCAAAACAGGCAACCAAGTTTACCACTTCGCTTTCAAAAGTGTACAGGTATGTACTGGAGCAAAAGAATAAAGAGTTAGTGCCGCTTGAAGAGGAGCTCACTTTTGCACGTACATATATGAATCTCATCAAAATGCGTTTTGAAGATAGTATTGTGGTGGAAATCCCAGAAAGTGCCTCACATCAAGAATATAAAGTAGTGCCGCTTTCCTTACAGTTATTACTTGAAAACGCTGTAAAACACAATCAGGTAACGCCTAACAAAAAACTATACATTAAGATTTACGAAGATGGGAATAGGCTCTTTATTGAAAATAACATCCAGGCCAAACAGGTTGTAAAAAAGAGTAGTGGTGTAGGCTTGCAAAATATCAAGCAGCGATATAGTTTACTATCCAATAGTGAGGTGCATATAGTAGATGATAGTGAGACATTTCAAGTTGGAATACCGCTATTGACACAAGCAGAGCAGGTGACATTTGAGCCCAGGCAGAGCGAACTCCTTGCAGATAAACGTTACCAGCGTGCAAAGAAGAAGGTAGAAGACCTTAAAGGTTTTTACATTCACTTTACGATTTATGCGGTTATGGTACCTGTATTTATATACTTTAACGTGCAGTCTACAAGCTTTCCTTGGGCTTTGTTTCCTATACTAGGATGGGGCTGGGGAGTTGCTGGTCATGCATCAGAAGTGTTTGGGTGGAGCCCTTTGTTTAACAAGGCGTGGGAGCGTAAAAAGGTAGAAAAGCTTATGGAGGATGAGAATTTTTAATCAAACTTCTTACTGCTTGTTATAGTCATAACGAAAAGAAAAATCCCCTTGAAACGTAGTTTCAAGGGGATTTTTTATGCTAGCGAGCAGAATATTACTTTTTAGTAAGGTGCTCTACGTTTTTCTTCATTTGGATTTGAGCACCAGAGTCTTTAGTCTTCATAGCGCGGTATTTAAAGTTTATAAACTCTACCAGAAGCGAGAACGCAATCGTAAAGTATAAATAACCCTTAGGAATAGCCCCTACGCTTGATCCAAAGATTTCTAAGTGTGATAGGTGAGCACCTTCTGCAATGAGCATAAAACCTATTAAAATTAAGAATGAGAGGCCTAATATCTGTAGTGATGGATGCTTTGCAATAAAGTTTCCTACAGGGTTTGCAAAAAGCATCATGATCCCAACAGAAATTACTACTGCAATCACCATAATGATTAACGCATCTGTTGGATTATCAGAAAGGCCATTAGTCATCCCTACGGCAGTAAGTATAGAGTCAAAGGAGAATACAAGGTTAATCACTGCAATCTGCACAATGGCATTACCTAATGTAGTAGAACTCTTTTTTGAAATTTCTTCCTCCTCAAGACCTGTCTCGTCTACTTTTTCATGAATCTCATGTACAGACTTCCAGATCAAGAAACATCCTCCTGCTAGTAATATAACCGCTTGCCAACTTATGCCTCCAGTGATCCAGCTTTGATTAATGTGCCAGAATGGTGCGCTAAGCGCAACTAGCCATGAGATACCAAAGAGTAATGCAATACGCATTCCCATAGCAAGGGCTAGACCTATGTTTGTAGCCTTCTTGCGATCCTTTTGTGGGAGCTTTTCGGCGGCTATGGAGATGAAAATGATGTTGTCAATACCTAATATGATTTCAAGAAAGGTAAGCGTAAGCAGTGCTACCCAAGCATCTGCAGTGGTAAGAATGTCAAACATTAGTCAGTTGTTTTTTTGGCGATGCCACGTTGTTTGTTGGTTTCTCCTACAAGGGAGTACTCAAAGGTATAAAAATCTCCGTCAGTAGCTATTATTTTCATGTGTAGCGCTTTTTCTTCGCTCATGCTACGTGGGTGGAGTTTCTTGACGATGTACTCACAGTCGTTAATCCATCGCACAGAAGAGGAGTCTGCTTTACCTTTAAAGTAATCAATTTCCAGTGTATCATTACGTTTAAAAGTGGTTGCAACGAGTTCCCCATCTAGTAATGTTTCAAACGTGAATGTGCCTGTTTTAAAATCTGTACAGTCACGTTCTGGACTTTCACAGCTTAAAGCGAAAACACTAATTATCACAAAAAAAGCTTTCCATTGATTCTTCATAGGTTACAAAAATAAGACAGGAATGTGAGTAATAGAGAGTAAGTCTTAAGATATTTTAAAGAAGTAAAATGACTGAAAATTTCTTATCAAAAATGTACTCGTATTAAGGTGATTTTTGAAGAAGAGGTGTAGGCAAATTTTAAATCTCATAACTCTCAAAAGTTCCATCTTCTAAAAATATAATCACTCTCTTAATAGGTGATTTTGAAGAGGAAAAAGCAGTGATGTTTTTGAGTGTTTTTTGCTCCGTGTTTGATGGTGGAGTAGCACTTGTTTTTGACGAAAATTCTTGAGCGTTTTTTGAAGGCACATCAGACGAAAAAGTAGTGTGGTTTGATGGAGTAGGAGCGGTGATTTTTGGACTTGATTTTGTACCATAAAGAAGCCACTGTAATTCTACTTCTGGGAAGGTGGCAACCACGGTCATTACAAAGTCTAAACTGGGCTTATTTCTTCCAGCCATAAGATGAGATATGGTAGCTCTTCCTACCTGTAGTTTTTCTGAAAAAGCAGTTGCGCTCAATTCGTTTGCATCCATGATTTCTTGGAGGCGTTGCGCAAATTTTATGTTGTTTATGAGTGTTTCCATTTGTATACAGCAAAGATACGTTACAAATGTAAACTATAGATGTTCTTATGTGTAAATAGTTAATTTGGGTGGGTTATTGTATTAAATTAATACTTTAGTTTTGAGTACTTAAAATACTGATTTAAAATTATTAGAGTTTTTATAAAGTGAATTTTGTTTAATTGGTGGTAATCTTCCAGTAAAACGTTACTTCTGTATATAAAACGTACTGTTTACAATTGTAAACAGTACGTTTTAATGAAGAGTTGTAAAAAAAGTATCTTTGTAGTCCAAAGAATACGTATGGAGTTACCTGAGTTATTACAACTGTTTTCACAATCCCGTGAAGAATCTATTTCTGGCAGATATATATCACCGGAATTTATCACTAATTTTGTCTCTCAATTATCGTCAGATTTTAGCGTGGATACCCTAGGTACTTCGGTAGAGAAACGACCTATTCATTCGGTAGTTTTTGGCACAGGAAAAGTGAAGATTTTTATGTGGTCACAGATGCACGGAAATGAATCTACAACCACTAAATCTATGCTCGATTTTTGTTGTTTTTTAGAGCAACAAAAAGACTCAGATTTCTATAAAAAAGTGATTGAAAATTGCACCTTTTTTATGATCCCGATGCTTAATCCAGATGGCTCAAAAAACTGGACAAGAGTAAATGCAAATGAGGTAGATCTCAATCGCGATGCACAAGATTTGAGTCAGCCAGAATCAAAAATTTTGCGTGGTGTTTTTGATTCTTTTAAACCTGATTATTGTTTCAATTTACATGGGCAAAGAACCATCTATGGTTTTGAAGAAACAGGTAAGCCATCGATACTTTCCTTTCTTGCACCGTCGGCAGATGTGGAGAGGAGTTTCACATTTTCGCGAAAGCGGTCTGCAAGTATCATCGCTCATATTTTTAACAATCTCCATAGTAATCTTGATGGTAACATAGGGTTGTATAATGACGCTTTTAATAATAATTGTGTGGGTGATGCTTTTCAAGAAGCGGGAGTACCAACTGTGTTATTTGAAGCTGGTCACTATCCAGGTGATTATGCTAGAGAGAAAACTAGAGCTTATGTATTTGCTGCAATATTATATGCGATTGAAGCATGTAGTAAGGAGCTGGAGTATGATGTAAGTGACTATAAAAGTATACCTGAGCATAGTGCTTGTTACTGTGATGTGCATGTAAAGGATGTAGACGGCAAGCGTGGGATATATTATGTAGAGCGTGTAGAGGGTGGGGAGATAGTTTTTGAACCAACAACACTGGAGGCATCGTTGAGTAATGGTAAATTTGCCCATGCTTTGCTAGATAGTGCACCTGCATTTAAACTTCCTTAATAATTATCGATTTAGTGCCCGTTTTAATGGGTAAAATGGCTGCGATAACGTTATCGTTAAATAGATTAAAATATTACAGAATAATCAGTATTATTCTATTATTTTTGCATTATACTCAAAATATACAGTTGCATGGCAAAATTTAAATTAGACGAGGTAGATCACCAAATTCTCGATATGCTTATCGAAAATACAAGGACTCCTTTTACAGATATAGCAAAAAAACTTCTTATTTCAGCAGGTACAGTCCATGTACGTGTTAAGAAAATGGAAGAGGCTGGAATTATTACAGGTTCCTCACTTACACTTGATTACGGAAAATTAGGTTACTCTTTTATTGCTTACGTAGGAGTGTACATTAATAAGACATCACAAACTACATTTGTACTTGAGCGCATCGCTCAAATTCCATTTGTAACTGTGGCTCACGTAACTACTGGGAAGTTTAATATCTTCTGTAAGATACGTGCAAGAGATACGAATCATGCAAAGAATGTAATCTTCTTACTTGATGATATTGATGGCGTGTACCGTACAGAGACAATGATCTCTCTAGAAGAGAGCATCAACGATAAAAAACGATTAATGCACTCTATCTTTCAAGACCTAGTGTAATTACAATAAGAATTCATTTTACTAAAACCCTTTCTCTGTTGAGAAAGGGTTTTTTGTTACTTTTAGATTTTAAAACAAAAACGATGATAACCACTAGCGCAGTTAAAGTAGGAGAGTACAATGAGTATTACAAACAGTATATAGATCAAGTGCCCGGCTCACTAGGCATCGCTCAAGCGCTAGAGAAAGGTATGGAAGAGACCCGAGACTTCTTTACGTCGCTTTCTGAGAGTGAGTTGTTGTTGCGTTATGAAGAAGGGAAGTGGACCCCTAAAGAGGTGCTGTTGCACATTATAGATACAGAACGCATTTTTAGTTATCGTGCGTTACGTTTCTCGAGAATGGATAGCACGCCTTTACAAGGTTTTGAACAAGATGATTTTGTACTATCTAGTGATGCAAACAGTCGCACTGTAGACTCTCTTATTGCCGAGTATGTCTCTGTAAGACAGTGTAGTTTATTATTATATGCGTCTATGACAGCGCAGACTATTGCAAACATAGGCACCGCAAGCGGAAGCCCGATGAGTCCTCGCGCAGCTGCATTTATCACAGCGGGTCACGAGCGTCACCACATTAGAATTATTAAGGAGCGCTATCTTTAATCTATAGTGCTAGCCTGGTAATAATCAAAGGCTGCGTGGATAAGGTCATTTGAGACTTGCTTGTCTATCACTGGCTTTCCTATGCTTTCTAGAAGTACGAAGTTTATTTGCCCGTTGGCATTTTTCTTGTCGTACTTTAAGTATTCTATAATGGAGGTTATATCCGCTTTCGCGAAAGCTACCGCATCATACATATCATTAAAGGTTGCAGTAATCTCATCTAGTTCATCTTTTGATAAACTAGAAAGCGCCACCGAAATGAAGCTTTCCAAAATCATCCCAATTGCAATGGCTTCACCATGTAGTAAGGTCTTTCTATCCTCAGATGCTAGACAGTACGACTCAATGGCGTGACCTAGCGTATGCCCATAGTTAAGCGCTTTGCGCACATTTTGCTCTCGTGGGTCTTCTATGACAATATCATTCTTAATGATAATGCTCTCGTAGATGAGTTGGCTCAAGTCATCTGTTGTCATATTGCTCAGATCTTTGAGCTTATCCCAATATGTCCTATCTGCTACGAGACCGTGTTTATACATCTCTGCAAGTCCAGAACGTAACTCTTCTGGAGGTAAGGTTGCAAGAAAGCCACCATCTATCAATACCATCTGCGGATTATTAATAACCCCAATTAAGTTCTTCAAAGTACCCAGATCCACACCAGTTTTACCACCTACACTAGCATCTACCATAGAGAGTAAAGAGGTAGGAACGTTTATAAAATCCATACCACGTTTAAAAGTGCTTGCTACAAAACCACCAAGGTCTGTAACAACCCCACCACCTACATTGATAATAAGTCCTTTTCTGTCTGCATCTAGATTTGCTAGTGCATCCCACACTCCAATACACGTTTCTATAGTCTTATTAATTTCTCCATGAGGAATCTCAATAACCTCAATAGGAATCTCTGTCGCGAGATTGCCTAAAAAAGGTGCAAGACAGTGCTCGTGTGTGTGCTCATCTACGATAACGAATATCTTACTGTAGTTGCTCTGTAGTAGTAATACATTCAGGGCATCATATCCAGATTCATTAAAAACGATGTCGTAAGTAGCGGCTTGTATGGCAGTCATTATTTTTGAAATTTTAACGGTTGCAAATTACTCACTTTTGAGTAAAAAAAGTTTAAAGTGGGTGTATATTTGTGTAACAAATATATTGATATGCAAACCTCTCTTTTTGAAAATACTGAAACTGCATTTGCTCTTAAATCAGATAGCGAACTAGAACGCGCTTACTTTTTATTTAAAATGATTTCTAAAGAACCACTTGTGCGTATAGGTACAGCTGCTGCCCGTTTTGCTCTTGGTGCAAACTTACCAGTAGAAGGTCTTATACGCTCTACGGTGTTTGATCATTTTTGCGGTGGTGTAAATGAGCAAGATTCCATGACCTCTGTAGATAAGCTTTACAGTGCAAATGTATGCTCTGTACTTGACTACTCTGTAGAAGGAAAAGAGGAAGCAGCATCTTTTGATGAGTGCATGAATAAGGTAATAGGGCTAGTGAAGTTTGCAGACGAGAAAGAAGCGATGCCTATTGTTGTTTTTAAACCAACGGGCGTTGGTCGTTTTGCTATCTGGCAAAAGCTTACCGAAGGAGAAGAACTCGATGCCAAAGAGCAAGTAGAGTGGGAGCGTATCAAGGAGCGTGTAAACGCAATTTGTAAGATTGCTTATGAGCGTGATGTAGAAGTATTGATAGATGGAGAAGAATCATGGATGCAAGGCGCTGCAGATGATCTAGTGACAGAAATGATGGCATTATACAATAAGGAAAAGCCTATTGTATATAACACATTACAATGTTACCGTCATGATCGCTTAGATTACTTAAAAAAATTACACCTAGAAGCTCGCGCTCGAGGATTTACTATAGGTATAAAGGTCGTTCGTGGTGCTTACATGGAGAAAGAGAATAAACGAGCTAAAGAAAAAGGATACCCAACTCCTATATGCGCTAGTAAACAAGCTACGGATGAAAACTTTAATGCAACCATGCGTTACATTATTGAAAACTTAAATGACATTTCACTCTTTTTAGGAACTCATAATGAAGATAGCTCGTTGCTAGCTGTAAAACTGATGGGTGAAATGGGAATAGCAAAAGATGACAATAGAGTATGGTTTGGACAGCTTTATGGAATGAGTGATCACATAAGCTTTAACCTCGCTAAGGAAGGCTATAATGTAGCAAAATACCTTCCATTTGGCCCAGTGAAAGATGTGATGCCATACTTAATGAGACGAGCAGAGGAGAATACCTCAGTAGCAGGACAAACTAACCGTGAACTGGAATTACTTAAAGCAGAGAAGAAAAGACGAAGACTATAATTACAAATAGTATCTAAGTGTCATACATGGAAACATACAAACACAAAGGTCTAGCATATGCTAGACCTTTTGCTTTTTAAAAATTGCTGCGGTGAATTATCACATGCGAATTTTAAATTCTAAGCCACTTCATTAATTCGACACAAATTTTAAACCTACTATAGAAGCAATTAGTGTTAAGATAAAAAACAATCTCCAGAAGGTAGCTGGTTCTTTAAATACAAAAATACCTAAGAGCACAGTTCCCACAGCGCCTATTCCTGTCCACACTGCGTAGGCGGTACCTATAGGTAATTCACGTATCGCCCTAATCATTAAAAGCATACTTATGATCAAGCATAGTATAAAACCAATATACCAGTAGGTACTCTCAGCTCCTTCGGCTTGTTTTGCTTTACCTAAGCATGTCGCGAAGCCCACTTCAAAAAGTCCTGCAATAATTAATAGTATCCAGTTCATTAGGTTGATTTAAATTATGTGTTACTCGCTAGTCCCAAGCAGCATACTTTTAGATATAAGCATGTGATAAGGATTAAGTAACTATAAAAAAGCCCTATAAATTTTATAGGGCTCTAAAATTTAGCTTGCTATCTGTAGCTTTTTATTAATAAGCGCACTCCAGCTATCTGCAAGTTGTATCTCGCCGTTAAGTTGCATATTATCTACGTCATATAATGTGAAGCTTACTTCTTGATTAGCGCCATTAGATGGGGTAAAAGCTAGAGCTACACGTTCTGTAATAGTAAGTTGCTCACCATCACTCTTTATATTTCTATGCCCTTTTACTGCCTGGCAGTTCTTTATAGTGGATAAATCTACAGAGGATGATTGTGCTTGTCCATTACTCTCCTTGTAAAAGAAAATGGCATTTAATTCTTTATCTCTTCCTATTACAAAATCTCCACAAAACTCGTAATCACTTACAGTGTGATTCTGAGTAGTTGCGATATGATTAAGCGCTTGTAGCATCTTATTTTCTTTCTTCTTTTTATTGATTGCCATCATCACAAATGGTATGATGCAAATTGCAACAATGATTGTTCCTACGGTAATACTTCCTAAATCCATGATATTATTTTTTTGATATTGGTATACTGGGCACTGCAATTATTGCAATGCCTTAAATGTTTTCCAGAAGGGATTATAACGCCCCGGAAGCAATACAAAAAAATTACCAGAAGTAATGGAAAGGAAAGATGTGATCTGTCTTACGATGATATATCAAAACATTGATCGAGGTCTTTGTGTACTGTGCATATGTACTACTAGCGAGTACATCTGTAGTGTGTGATAAATTTCCACAGCTAGAAACGAAGTTCTTGAGACTGGGAGTACTCATAGTACTAGGCGTCTCTATGACAACTTCAGACTGCGGTAACTCTCCAACAATAGTTGCCGAAACTGCGGCAGTTACTTTTTCTGTAGACGAAGAAGTAGTGGTATTATCACTTAGATTAACAAATGATGTATCCATAGCACTCATTGCAATACTGCAAAGGGCTACTAGAATAAATGCACTTATATGTCTTAGCGTTGTTTTCACGTCGCAAATGTAATTCAGTTTTTAATAATGATGCTTAATTAGTAAAACTTTGTGAGTGATTTTAAGAGTTGTCACTCGTATCTTAATAAGCATTTAGGAGAATGTAGCGCTTTTATAAGAGCCGCATGTGATTATAAGAGTGCTATGTTATTGTGGTTACGCTTTCGCGAAAGCGTACTTAAAACCAATCTTAACTAATAAGAGCTGCAATAAGTGCTTTCAAAGTGATGCTGTGATTTAAGGCTAAAATAAACTAGAGACAATAGTAGCCGCAGCTGCTTTACTTCCTTTAAGCGAAGGATGAAAACCATCAATACCATAGTAATCGTTCCTCTTGCTGGAATTATGGTGTTCCTTCCAAGTCATACCTACGGGAAGTATGATGGCATTATTGATAGTTGCAGCATCTTGATAATTTTTTATGACAGCATCTAGCGTATGGTAATACTTCAATGAAGGCCAAACCATAAAGTAAGCAAGCCTAGCATTATGCTTATTGCAGAGGGCAGCATACTTTTTACCATAGTCAATAAGTATGTCGCGACCTTCTTGTTGCGAAGACGGCCCTTGCTGAATAATGACATAGTCATACCCGCCAGTTGCGATGAGCTGCTGTATGTTGCCATCATTCCAGTGATCTTCTAGTGCATAATTAGGTAATGCAACCATGCGTGTCTTAATTTTTATCCCCTTGGTTTTGGCATGTGCTTTTACAAGTTTGGGTAGATTATTAGTGTAGGTCAGGCTATTGCCTATAAAGAGGATTTTTATGGTGGGTTCTTTGGTTTCAGGTAACCACTCATTTGCGCTCACTGCTACGCTAAAGCATAGATAAAGTAGTAGTAGGAAAGAGCGCATAGAGAAATTTTGAATAAAGTTTTCTATTTATTGAGTGCCCATATAAGTGCTTTCTCTTTGGTAGCTCTAAAGATAGTATTGTGTTGCTCGCTAGGCTCATCGCTATACTTCCACGTAAGTGTTGGATTTTCTATAGTTTGGAGTTTCTCAGCAAGCTCGTTAGTCGCTATAAAAATATCTTGCGCACTCGAACCAGCAAACCAAAGTGTCGTTTGCTTTTGTGGAGCATTTTCTAGGAGTGCGGTTGTGCTTTTTACTAGATACTGGTCATTCCACCACAAGGAAGGATCCATTGCGATGTAGGTGTCAAAAAGTGCTTGTTGCAAGAAAAATGTCTCCATCACAAACAGACCAGAAAGTGACTCTCCTATAATAGCTTTTTGTTCCTGAGTCCTGTAGTTGCTATCTATAGTTGGGATTAGTTCTTCTGCAATAAAGGCTCTAAAGTTTTTTGCGCCATCTGTGAGAGGGCAATATTCTTCATCTGCAGCTACTTGAGAACTGCCAGATAAATCTCTGCGTCGGTCCGTGTTCTCAATCCCCACGAGTATGTAAGGAGGTATTTTACGTTCTGCAATAAGCTGGGCCAGCGTATTTGCAATATGCGGAAAATCCTCTTTAATTCCTCCATCTGCCATATAAAGCACTGGGAAACGATCGCTAGATGTGGTGTATGATGGTGGAGTCCAAATATTAATCTCTCGATCTTCTTTTAATAATGTTGAGGTTATAGTAAGACTATCATGTTCTGGAATCACATCATTTATAGGTGTTTGATGCTTAGCACAGCTAGCGAGTATGCCACATAGAGACAACAGTAGTAAAAGCTTTTTCATATAAAAAGATGGTATTATGTAGTGATAGATTATTATTAGTTGTTTTACACAATCATGATATACTAGTCTTAAATATACAAGGAATTTTTGTGGCGCCAAGTTTTTAATTAAGGTACTCATTGATTGTAGATAAAGAGTTGACACACACAGAAAACAAAACAAGCAATTATAGCAACAGTAGATGTATTATTTTTACCATGGTAATGTGCCAGTAGGTACGGCACCTGTAAATTCAATAAAAAATGTGCAATGCGACTATCTGCGTGATAGAAGACTTGCAATGTAAGAAGATATACTATGGATTATTACATCATTATAGCAGCCTTAATATTTCTTGCCGCTCTATTTGGGTTTATAAATGCCCGTTTTCTTAAGTTGCCTACTACCATAGGGCTTATGCTCATTACCATCGTGTACACCCTAGCTGTTTTCGCTTTAAGCTACTTTGATGACACCTTACTCAGAGCCGAAATACAACTCATCAAGGAGATAGATTTTGAGAAAGTATTGATGGACTATATGCTTAGTTTCTTACTGTTTGCAGGAGCGTTACACACTAATTTTGAACAGCTTAAAGCGCAGCGCTGGCCTATACTCGCCTTTGCAACCTTAGGCGTACTTGTCTCTACATTTCTAGTAGGTACGCTCGTGTTTTATCTACTACAATTATCAGGGCTCGAGGTAGATTTTATTTACTGTCTACTTTTTGGGTCTCTTATATCGCCCACAGATCCTATTGCCGTTCTTGGGATTCTTAAAAAAGCAAAAGTGCCTAAAAAACTAGAAACCAAAATCGTGGGAGAATCTCTCTTTAACGATGGAGTAGGAGTTGTGGTGTTTCTGACCATTTTTGGGATAGCGAGTGCAAAAGATAGCCCTGTGACACCGGTAGATATATTGACATTATTTGGTCAAGAAGTACTAGGAGGTATACTATTAGGGATGATTATAGGGTGGATCACGTATAAAATGATGAAATCTATAGATGATTTTAGTACAGAAGTAATTATCACACTTGCTGCCGTCATGGTGGGTACAGTGCTAGCAACAAAGCTTCACCTTTCTGCTCCACTAGCAATGGTAGTTGCTGGATTATTGATAGGGAATGATAGAGTTCGCACAGCAGCAATGTCTGAGACTACAGAGCATTATGTAGATAAATTCTGGGAGCTCATAGACATCTTGCTCAACGCCATTTTATTTGTACTCATAGGGATGGAAATGCTCATACTTACGTATCAAAATAATTATTTACTTGCTGGAGTAATCGCCATACCATTAGTACTAGCAAGCAGGTATGTGTCATTATGGTTACCTATAAGAGTCTTTAAAGACAAGCTAGATTTTGTACCAAAAACAAACCTCATTATGACCTGGGGCGGCCTACGTGGTGGAATTTCTATAGCACTAGCGCTCAGTCTATCTGAAGATATGCATAGAGATATGTTTCTCGTGATGACTTACATCATTGTGGTATTTTCCATCTTAGTGCAAGGACTCACCGTAGAGAAACTCGTAAAAAGAACGACACTACCTAAAGCTAACTAGCATTCTAATCAAGAAATATAGTCAGGCGTGTCTATCTTCTCATTTTGGGTTGAGGGAATTACGCTTTCGCGAAAATATGAATGGGTGATGGTATTGATGTTTTTTCAAAATAGCGAATTGGAAATCATTGTTTTTGTAACCATTTCCTAATTTCTTTCCGCAAAGAAACTTCAGGTTTTGGCAACGGAATTGATTGCCTAGCCTGTTTACTTTTATTAAATTTTGAGAAAGTAATCTTATGCTTTTTCCAAACTTCTGGATACAGTTCTAAGAACTTATTAAAGAAACTTTGTTCATTAACACGCCCATCTATCTGCGATAGTACTTCTTTAAATTTTTCCTCTTGATCTATAAACATGTTGTTATTGCCCTATAATAGGTTAGTGTAATGTGCTTTATACTATTGTTTGTATAGTCTAATGATGTAGCTAATTTGGATATGGTTTATTATAAGATGAAGAATAAATTCTATGGTTTTGGCCTTATCTTTTTACGCCTTTACTGTTATTCAAAAATCATTGACCATAGATAGTCTTTTATCATTAAAAACATAAAAATTCCAATTCCAATGCTTACATAAAAAATCCATTTCTTTTTTTGAGCTCTTTGTTCCATATTATAAGTGTTTTGAGAGTGTTACCCCTAATTAATGCCAATAGACCAGTACGTGCGGTGATGTAATAGGCGTACTCTGTTAGTTGCTAGCAGAGCCGTCTACTAGATTGGCAATAGTAATTTTTCAGTTCTGTTATCAGTAAAAATAGATTTTGAGTTTTCAACTAATATTCTAAGAAGCTTATTTATATCAGAACTATCTATATCCGTTATTTGAAATTCAATTTTTCGTTCACTGTTTAATTGAACGATTAACTTATCATCATTGAGTTTTATTTTGTCAATTTCACTAAATTTAATAGTTCTATCAGTTATCAAATTAAGCTTAATCACAATTCCCAATTTATTATACTCTACATAATTTTTATACCAAAATCTTTTACTGAGCATAATTACCAAAATCATAAACCCTAAACTTGTAATCAGTCCATTTTTATAGTTTAAAATTAGTCCGTAACCTACTAATAAACATAACGATGCTAATATTAAAAGAGCAATTCTAGTCCAATTCCAAGATAAATTTTCAAAGTTTATTTTTTTCATTTTCGCATTATTCATTTATATAAACCCAAAATTTTTCCATCTCATTATTTTCATATGCAGATATAAGTTTCATTAAATCGTCTGATAATTCTTGATTAAGAATTTCAACTCCTAAATCTGGTCTAAAAGTCCAAATCCAAGAAATAATTTCTTCAATTAGTGGTGGTTCGTCATCTGGACAAAATGCAATTGATTTCTCATTCACACCGATTGTGTTCGCAAATAAAACCCCAACTGCTGAAATTCGTTCATCCAATTTGTCAAATTCAATGATTTCAGAGAATAGAACTTCCTTTGGTACTAATTTCAAGATGTCATCTAATTCAATTTTCATTTTTCTGTCTAATGAATTCCAACAGTCCACTACATAAAGCGAGTGCTGCTCCCGATAGCTATCGGGATTGCTCGTTTGCTTTATCGTATGGTCTTGTTTGTTAGGTCTAAATATACAATGAATTTTGAAGTTGTGCGCCATGCTCAATGGTTTCAAAGTTGATTGGAGTAAGTATGCTTTCGCGAAAACGTTATGAGTAAGATGGAAGAGTAGGAAGAGTACTCTTAAAAGAGTTAAATAAGTTTTTAAAACAAACCTTTGCCATCATAAAATCAAGAAGGCCCTGCTATTAGAATTATAGATCAAAATTAGCTTTAACAATACTTATTTTTTACTGAGTTCTTCGTTGTGCGTTCGTTTTTTAAGTTATCAATGCTTTATCTCCTTTTTTTCCTTTTTTTACACGTTCTGAATAACCTATGAAAAAGAATGGAATATTATCTTGAGTTCCGTTTTCGATTCGTTGCTTAACTTTCTCAAAAGCTAGAATTGAAATTTCAAATTCAGGTTGTCCAGTAACTAAAATTGGTTGGTTTAATTGGTCGTGCCAATAATATTTTCCGCCATAATTTCGTCTCGCAACTTCAAAAATATATGAGCCAGCTTGTGCGATTATATCTTCCAACATGCTAGAATCCATATCGTCTTTGTTTTCCGAGAATAAACTCAAAATTTCGTCATCTAAAACAGTTAAACTAGATTCACTATAATCTAATCCGTCATCAACTCGTTCGTTGAAACTTGAAACTAGTCTTTCAGCATTATTTGTAGATTTTTCAATAAATTCTACTTGCGTTTCGTCAATCGGATTTTCATTAGTTTTTCTGTTTGTGTTTTTCTTAAAAAAATCAAATATTCCCATAATTTTTATTTCATTCTAGATTTTTCTTAAATGACGCACAACAGGTCACTACATAAAGCGAGTATAGCTCCCGGTAGCTCTTGGGATTGCTGGTTTGCTTTAAATTGCGGTCTTGTTTGTTTGGACTAAATATACAATGAATTTTGCAGGTGCACGTCGTGTGTAGCGCTTTTAGGAATGTTTGTTATAAGTATGTTTTCGCGAAAGCGGAACAAGAATAAGAACATTTAAAACACCCATTATCTAAGAAAACAAGTCCTCAAATAAGCTTTAATCATCACAAATTCAAGAAGATTTTTTGATGAAAACTATAGATCAATATAACCTCAAAATCCCGTTTTAGTTTAACCAAGTCAGACTATTTTTTAAACTCAATGGGACTTAATTAACGTCTAACGATTGTTCTTTATTAAGAGAAACAAGTATTTTATTTATCATAAATGATTCGTCCCAACTAGCTGGTTTTTCTCCAATGCGCACAAGGACAATCTCCTCTTGAGGAACCACCATTACTTCTTGATTATGAGTGCCGTCTATTAAAAAATTCTTAGCCAAAAATGGGGATGTTCTGTCCTTTTCTCGATTCCCGCCTGATTCATAATTGAGCCATATTTGATAGCCATAATCTCTCTCTAGGGTGCTCTGGGTGAGCATCTTTGATATCCATTTTTTAGGAATTACTTGTTCACCTCTCCACTCACCATTTTGTAAAAGTAATTGTCCTATAATCATCCAGTCCTCTGCCTGAGCAAAGAAACAGCAAAATGTTCTAGGCATACCATCCTCTTTATCTAACCACCATCCAGCGTCTGCCGCTCCAATATGTTTCCATAATCTAGAAGAAGCATATTGTTCAATTGGTAAGCCCGTAGCTTTTTCAATTATAATAGCTAGCAACTGTGTGTTTGCATTATTGTATTCAAAAGCTGTAGCAGGCTCCTTGCTTAGAGGAATTTTAAGAGCGGTGCCTTCTACATCTGTCCCCATGTACAAACTTATAACGTCAGAAAAGATATTCTGCACATTATTATCAACTCTCAAACCAGATTGCATTAATAATAGATCCTCTATAGTAATAGTATTTCTTTGATCATCTTGCCAGTCTGTAATATAGGCAGAAGCGAGTTCTTTCTCAGACTCAATATAACCCTCATCGATTGCTATACCTATTAAAATAGAGGTGATGGTTTTTGCCATAGACATCGAGTTTGATGTGGACTCTTTAGTGGTTTGATTATAATAATTTTCTAACTGTAATTTACCTTTGTGCAAAATGAGGAGGGCATTACTATTCTGATTTTCGGCATATGAGCTAATTTCTTCTAACACTCTTCTATCAATTGTTAAACTATCAGAAAGTGTGTAGTTTGTTGTGTTGTTACCTTTTATGGTGGCCTTAGGTGTATACCATTCAGTATTTGAAATTTCGTTGTTAGTAGGGTAGGTCACTACTCTTTTTAAAAGGGTATAGTTTATTACTATAAAAATTCCTAAGATCAACAGTAATATTACACCTAGTTTCAGAATGATTTTAAGAGTTCTTTTCATTTGTTTTTTATTTTTTTTTAATAGAATCAAAATAGAAGATAAAGGTAAATATCAATTGTAACTATTTTGCCTAAGTCAAATGTAATAAACAAGAAATTTTTAATATGTTTTGAGCAATAGGGTTCGGTAAATTATTAAAAATAAATTATAATAGTGCGCTTTCGCTAAAACTTAAAATAAAAAAAGTCGCAAACTAGGGTTACCTGAATCTCAGTATAAGTGTGGCTTATGTTGAGATGATAAACATGTCCTTTGGTGTTCATGCGCCACGGCTTTAACTATGAGGATTACGGGAGTAAACTAGCATTTGCTTTCCGCCGACAATACAGCAAAATCTCTTGTCATTATCTTTAGTTGAAAGTGAAACTTTAAAGGTTTTGTAGATTTCAATTAACATGCAAAAGCTTCGAATGTCATCGAAGCCAGTATTGCATAGAAGTTGTTTTGTAAAACCCTATTTCCTTTACTCTATGATGGAATTATTGGTATGCTACCATTAATTGAAAAAAGCATAAACCACTAGCATTTCTTTAGGTCCATTTCTTATTGTTCGAGACATTTCTCTTATTGAACATAAATTTTAGATATTTTATTTCCGTTGTATTCGGCAATAAATAATTGGTTGCCATTAAGTGCTAATCCTCTTGGGCCAGACAATCCCGTTATTACATCTGTTACAGTTGTCGTAGTAGAAGTAATATCAATTTTAGATATTTTATTGCCATTGTATTCGGCAATGTATAGTGTGTTACCATCAAGTGCTAATCCGGCAGGGTTGGATAATCCTGTCGCCACATCTATTGATGTAGGTGGCGTGGTTGAGATATCGAGTTTAATAATTTTATTAGCAGTTCTTAATGCTATATATAAATCATTGCCATTTAGTAATAATTCATCAGGTCTTACGCAGCAATCGAGTATCGTTACATTCTCAAGCGTAGGATTTGCAATTGAAATGTCGAGTTTATTGATTTCATTAGCATCTGGTGCAGTAACGTATAAGTCGTTTACATCAAATGCTAATCCAGAAGCACCATTAGTTCCTGAGACTACAGGTGTTACAGTAGGTGTAGTTGCTGTGATATCCGTTTTAGAGATAAGGTTAGCCTGAGGCTGTGAGATATACAATTCGTTACCAGAGATAGCTAGTCTGAAGGTAAATAATCCTGTTAAAACATCTGTTGCGTCAGGGTTAGTAGCTTGAACATTTATTTTAGATACTTTATTAGCCCCAACTTCGGCAACGTATAAATCATTTCCATCAAATACTAATCCAGCAGGGTTGGATAATCCTGTCACCACATCTGTTGTTTGAGAAAATAAATCAATTGTAGTAAAACTAAAAATGCCACTTTCCGTTGAATTTCCATTGTTATCCTTAGCTATAACTTTCCAATAAAAAATTTGTGGAAATTCTAACGGGTCACTAAGTGTAAATTCAGTTTCTATTAAGTTGGAAGCTATCACTGTATTTGGACTAGGATTATTGTCCAATATTAAATCGTAAGTGACTGGATCATTATCTAAATCTATTGACGCATTCCATGTTAATGTAGGTTTTAGGGCTACATTTACTGCTTCATTACTTACCGTCAAAAGTGAGAACGAGTTTGGAGCACTATTAACTGGAGTTATTGTCATTTCCTCATTACTAGACTCGTCACTTCCACAACCGAAAATTGTTAAAATTGCAGCAATTACTAATAGGAGGTTTAGATTTTTTTTCATGTGTCTTAAATGTTTTACAACAGGCCACTGCATAATAAGAGTGCAACTTCCGATAGCTATCGTGAGGACTGTGGTCTCTGGTTTTTATTCTTTTAGTTTGATCTAAATATACAATGAATTTTGGAGTTAGGACTTTGTATTTAGATAACTAATTTTCAATCAAGTACAAATGCTCTATATTATTCATAATATTATAGATAGGTTTCTTTGCCAACATTTTTATGATTAGAAATAATTCTTATTATCATCAGCATATTTACGATATAAATCTCGCATAAATCCATCTGGATAATTGGAAAAAGCACTGTCAAACTCCATCATTTTTTCTTCACTCACTTCATTAGAAGTTTTGAAAAACCAAGTATTATCTTTGGGTATTAAAGCTATAGCTTGATTAATTATTTTGGCAGACTCAGTTGCGCCAATTTCATTTAAAGATATTACTACTTGCTCTTTGTGTTCAGGAAACCATTCTTGTAGAAAACTTAATATACTATCTGCTTGCCCCGCATTTTCTAAATGCATACAAAGAAATAAATTCAGTTGTTTCGGGTTTAGTGAATTAGGGTCTTTATTATATCTTTTTACTAGTATTTCATGTAAAGCGATGGAGAAGTCAGAATTATCACGCAATGAAAACAGACCTTTAATATCTTCATTAATTACTATCTTATCTCTTTTTTCCAATTGTTGCTTTATTTCATCTGTCATCCACGAAGGTCCATTGAATGAGTTCTTTTCCATAATTGAGATTTTTATGAGCTTATCTATAACAAACTACATCATAAAGCGAGGGTGGCTCTCAATGGTTATCGGCATTTTGCCGGTCTGCTTTAGTTTGCGGTCTTGTTTGTTTGATCTAAATATACAATGAATTTTGGAGTTGTGCGCCGCGCGTAGAGCTTTCAAAAATGTCTCATTCGCTTTATGCTGTAGTTGTGGCTGGTTGCAACCACGTTTCGAGCTTTCTATGCTTTTGATGTATACCTTAGACATTTTTGAGCAGTGGCCTGTGGACGGCTGATTGGTAGGGTGGGAGCTTTAAAATCCTAGCGGATTTGCTCTAACTTGATCTATACTCAATTCTTCGATATTTCAACGACTTGTGAGGTGTTCTGATTTTGAAGTGGAGCCATACGATGGCGGGAATTTTTAAGTATGCAACTACCTTGGATGTGGCTTATCTTGAGATGAAAAACATGTCCTTTGGCAATCAGCCGTCCACGTGATTGTGTATGGTTAGTTGCGTGATTTAAGCAACTAAGTTAGTAAATAAATCACAGATAGAATATTCCGCAGGAATGTTCGTAAGTAGGCTTAAAACAAGCAATTAATTATACACGGTGTTGTGTGTAGTGCTTATTCCAAGCTTATATTTTCCACAATTATTTTCCAGTTTTATTATAAACTCTAAATGTGAATATGTCATATTATTGTGAGTAAATATGACAATTATTCAGAATTATGACAAATTTACACGGAATAATGTGTAATAATTGCGATAAAATCTAGTTAATCGATTTTGGTATTTTATTTGTTTAAAGGTTACTGAAGTCGTAAATATTTCAAATTTGAAATAATGTTTAATTTAAATTTTGTAATTATGAGCAATTTAGCAACTGTTCCTAAAAATGGAAGTTTAGCGAACAGAAATTCAAATCAAAACTTTCCAACTTTGTCAAATTGGTTAGATGACATTTTTAATAGAGACCTACCATCAGTATTTACTTCAAATTTCAATACTGGTATTACTTTGCCAAAAGTAAATATTAAGGAAACTGCCGACGCTTTTATGGTAGAAATGGCTGTTCCAGGTTTAAAAAAGTCAGATTTTCAGCTTGACCTCGATAATCAAGTATTGTCGATTTCTACAGAAACAAAGGAAGAAAATGAACACAAGGAAGAAAATTATACTCGTAGAGAGTTTGGTTATTCTTCGTTCAAAAGAACCTTTAATTTACCAGAAAGTGTAAATGATGAAAAGATTAATGCAAATTATGAAAATGGTATTTTAAGTATTCTTTTACCAAAAAAAGAAGAGGCAAAACAAAAGCCTGCCAGAAGCATTAAGATTTCATAATTGTTTCACTAAATTTTAGAGTAAAATATTAAGAAGGATGCTGATTTTTTTCAGCATCCTCTTAAGAATAAGTTTAATTCTTTAAAATTATAATGTTATGCCAAGAAAGTTCAATTCTGGGGAATGGGTAACAGTTAAAGGAAAACTTACCTCCCCAAAAATGCAAGTTATCCAATATGTTCCAAAAAAAGATTCAATATTTGGTTTAGTTAATAATGACACTTATTTGGAATGTGTTTGGTATAAAAATGGTGAAAGAAAATCAAAAGTATTCCACCAAAACAAATTGATTAAATTGATAGAAACTGGTGGTTTGTTAAAAAGAGTTACAACAAACCCAAAATTAAGTTTAACTTAAATATAAAGTGATGAAAAAGTATATTTTAATATTTATGGTTAGCTTGTTAAGTATTAGTTGTAAAGGACAAGAAAATGAAACTAAAAAAGTTGAAAACGAAGATAATAAAACTGATATAGTTGAAGAGCCTAAAGGCACTTGGAAAGTTGATAAAGAATTTGATGAAAACGGAAACTTAATTAGATATGACAGTATTTATTCTTGGTCTTCCAACGATAAGTTCAATAATCTCTCATTGTCTGATAAAGATAGTTTGATGCAATCTTTTAAATCACGATTTTTCTCAAACTATTCAGGATTTAAAAATCAAGGATTTGATGATGTTTTTTCTCAAGATTCACTTTTCAGCAAACATTTCTTTAATGATGATTTTTTTGGAAGTAATTTTGGTAATGACTTTATGGACATTGACAAATTAAGGCAACAAATGATTGCAAGACAGAAGAAATTTTTAGAAAAATATCAGTCAGAATTTATCAAACCTGAAGACGAAAACTAAATAGTTTTCGTCTTTTTTTTTCTTATTAGTTCGGATTTTTATCGCATTACACACAACAGGCCACTACATAAAGCGAGTGCGGCATTTTGCTGAATTGCTTTAATTTATGGTCTGGTTTGTTTGATCTAAATATACAATGAATTTTGGAGTTGTGCGCCGCGCGTAGAGCTTTCAAACTTGCCTCCGACGAGCGCAGCGAGAGGAAGGCACAACATTCGCTTTATGCTGTAGTTCTTGCATCCGACGAGTGAGGGACGAGCGAGAGGAATGCACAGGCGCAACAACGTTTCGCGCTTTCTATAATTGAGATATATACCCTAGGCATTTTTGAGTCCTGCCTCCGACGAGCATAGCGAGAGGAAGGCATCAAAGAACCGCTTAGTCATGCCATAACCGATATTCAATAAAAAGACACTAAGAGCTTTAAAATCCTAGCGGATTTGCTCTAACTAGATCTATACCTAAATCTTCGATATTTCAACGACTTTTGAGATGTTCTAATTTTGAAGTGGAGCCATGCGACGGCGGGAATTTACAAGTATGCAACTGACTTGGATGTGGCTTATCTTGTGATAAACATCATGTCCTTTGGTAATCAGCCGTCCACGTTTCAGGTTATGTATAGTGCGGGGCAAATAAGTCTAAAAGTTTAAATTCAGCACTAAAGTAGCGAGCCATTTTTATGTTTGTTATTTCCTTTAATAAAGATACTAATTGCGCGCGGAAAAAGAAGCGCTATGTTTGAATTTAGCGTTTACTCCCGCATTACTCATAGCCGTTGTTAGGTACAGTTTTAAGATTTTCAAGTTGATATTTTATTGTTTTTTTTATTTCAACTTCATAGTCCGTTTCGTCTATTTTAAACTGAATGGAATCTTTATCAATTCTAAAATTTTCTATTTCATTCCATGAGTAGTTTTTCTTTAATAATTCGGTAGGTATAAGACCAAAAGAGTCAATATAAAAGTCACCTCTTTTATTTGAGAAAATAAAATGAGAAAGTACAATATAGGCAGGAATTATTATACCTATACTATTTACTATTGATGGTTTCATTACAATGAAAGTAAAACCTAAGAGTACCGCAACGGTTATTAAAGAAAAAACATCAAACAATTTCATCAGAAATGATTTTTTAGTTTTTATAAGTACTAATTTCCTTTTAGATATTAATCTTAATGAATAATATTTTATGGTTACTCTGTTTAATAAATCTGCACTAAGTATTATAATAATTGATTCAATACTTGGTGTTTCAACTTTATTTAGGTGAATAAAAAACACAACAAATATCAAAATACTCAAAATGGGCTCTATATATTTTGCATACCTCATAAAGTACTAAACAGTGTTAAGAAAATAATTGATATTAAATAAATTTTCATTTTAATAAAGTTCCAATTTAGGTTATTAGAAAGTTTAGTATACATAAAACTCAATTAGAATTGTGCTTAACAGACCACTACATAAAACGTGTGCGGTTCCCAATAGCTATCGGGATTGCTGATTTGCCTTAATTTATGGTCAGGTTTGTTTGGACTAAATATACAATGAATTTTGGAGTTGTGCGCCGCGCGTAGAGCTTTCAAAAATGTCTCATTCGCTTTATGCTGTAGTTGTGGCTGGTTGCAACAACGTTTAGAGCTTTCTATAATTTAGATGTATACCCTAGGCATTTTTGAGTCCTGCCTCCGACGAGCATAGCGAGAGGAAGGCATCAAAGAACCGCTTAGTCATCCCATAACGAATAATCAATAAGAAGACACCAAGAGCTTTAAAATCCTAGCGGATTTACTCTAACTCAATCTATACCTAACTCTTCGATATTTCAACGACTTTTGAGGTGTTCTGATTTTGAAGCGGAGCCATACGACGGCGGGAATTTGCAAGTATGCTACTGCCTTGGATGTGGCTTATCTTGAGATGAAAAACATGTCCTTTGGCAATCAGCCGTCCACGGATTTGTATAAGAACAGTAGGGCGGATTTGCACACTATCCATTCGGTTGAGCCACAAGCCGAGTTTTTAAATTTTGATTATTATTTTTCTTTTCTCAATAAGCCAAATTTAAATATTTGGCGACCTCGAAATATACCCAAACCTTTTGGTTAAGCCACCAATTGCCCTATTGTTTTTATACTTTGTTAGGCAACGTATTTATTCCGTCTGCCTATACATTTTATATCTTACTTTCATTTCTTGTTCTACACCTGTACTATTTCCGAAACCACGTATTTTTTTTAGCGTTTCTTCATAATTTGGATGTAAACCACCTTCACAAACTATGTCGTGAATTTCATCTTTAAAAATCAATACGCCACGTTGATAAATATGAATTATTAAAACATCGGTATTATAATATTCCACACTATTTTTTCGTCGAACATAGTTGTAGCCAGTCAGACGCTCATTTGGAAAACCGTATTTATCAGTCATCTGTTTAAAATCTGATATAATTTTAGACGCTCCATTTATCAGTTTATCTAAAGATAATTCTATTTTTCGAGTTCGCCAGTCGTGATAATTACTATTGAATTCTTTATCTCGGCTTATTAAGTCAAGTAAATCATCTCTTAATTCTGGTTTATAATTCGCAATGTAATAATCAGAATAGGTTTGAAAATCAGCGCTGAATTGCTCATACCAACTTGACTTTTTGTAATATCTAAAGTATCTCAAAGGAATTCCACCTTTTGCCAATCGGATAGCAATTTGCTCAGCCCATTTTTCATCATTTCGTTTTTTTGCAACCGAAAAGGCTAAATGTAAATCAGCACCTAAAGGATGGTCTGTTTTCGTAAAAGCAAGTTTTAAATTCTTTTCAGCGTCTTTGTAATTTTTGTCATTGTAATTTTTGGAAGCAATGTCAACTAAAGAATAATATTCCTCATATCCACAATCTTGGGCAAACAATTTTGCCGTAAAAATCAGAATTGTAAATATGAGCAGAATGTTTTTTTTCATATGTTGCCTAACAGGCCACTGCATAAAGCGAGTGCGGCTCCCGATAGCTATCGGGATTGCTGGTTTGCTTTAATTTGCGGTCTGGTTTGTTTAATCTAAATATACAATGAATTTTGGAGTTGTGCGCCGCGCGTAGAGCTTTCAAACCTGCCTCCGACGAGCGTAGCGAGAGGAAGGCACAACATTCGCTTTATGCTGTAGTTCTTGCCTCCGACGAGCATAGCGAGAGGAAGGCATCAAAGAATTGCTTAGTCACCCAATCACCGTTTATCAATAGAAAGACACCAAGAGCTTTAAAATCCTTGCGGATTTGCTCTAACTTGATCTATACCTAACTCTTCGATATTTCAATAACTTTTGAGGTGTTCTGATTTTGAAGCGGAGCCATACGATGGCGGGAATTTCCAAGTATGCTGCTGCCTTGGATGTGGCATATCTTGAGATGAAAAAAATGTCCTTTGGCAATCAGCCGTCCACGGTTGTGTATATGAAAAGTAGCGCTGAAAATAAGCGTTAACCTTTCGGATGAAACACAAGCCGAATTTTTAAATTTTACTAATTATTTTATTTTTTGGAATTTGTCAAATTTAAAAATTTGGCGACTTCCAAAAAATGCCCGAACCTTTCTGTTAGCAACGACTCGTGCTATTTTTTATATACGTTGTTACCACTCGTTTTTTATCCGATATTCTTCAATTCAGATATAAACTGCTGTCGTAGTTGTTCAATTCGATTTGCTAAATTCCTTCTTTCATTCAGCTCATTAATTTTGTCCTTATTATCTTTGAAAAATTCCGACTTTCGCTCGTATTTTTTCAATTCCTCCTCTTTTAGTTTTTTTAATCGGTCAAGAAATTTAGTTTGTAAACGACTTTCTTTATTAGTAAGGTCAGATTGTTGATAATAGAAATTCAGCAGATTTTGATAATTTTCAATCCAATCTTCTTTTTCTAATTCCGTTACAATTTCAAGAAAACTGTCTATTTTAAATTCCCCAATTTGATGTCCGTCACTCCAAAAATCCAGCGTTTTAGTTTCGGTTTGTTCAATATCTAAATAGTCATCAATAAATTTTTCGAGTTCCGTTTTTAGCTTTTCTTTTTTTTCTATTCCGTTCAATTGTAATTCATAATTCTTGAATTGGTTTGGCTCCAACTTTCTCGGAAAATGATTTGTATGAGTTAGTTTTAACTTTAATCCGCTTGAGTTTTTCTCGTCAACTATGTCGAGAAGAATGAAGTTTAAATTTGCACTAACAATTTTCATTTCAAATGTGTGGTAACAGGCCACTACATAAAGCGAGTGCGGCTCCCGATAGCTATCGGGATTGCTGATTTGCTTTAATTTATGGTCTGGTTTGTTTGGACTAAATATACAATGAATTTTGGAGTTGTGCGCCGCGCGTAGAGCTTTCAAACTTGCCTCCGACGAGCGTAGCGAGAGGAAGGCACAACATTCGCTTTATGCTGTAGTTGTGGCTGGTTGCAACAGCGTTTGAGCTTTCTATAATTATGATGTGTACCTTAGACATTTTTGAGCCCTGCCTCCGACGAGCATAGCGAGAGGAAGGCATCAAAGAACCGCTTAGTCACCCCATAACCCATAATCAATAAGAAGACACTAAGAGCTTTAAAATCCTAGCGGATTTGCTCTAACTTGATCTATACCTAACTCTTCGATATTTCAACGACTTGTGAGGTGTTCTGATTTTGAAGTGGAGCCATACGATGGCGGGAATTTTTAAGTATGCAACTACCTTGGATGTGGCTTATCTTGAGATGAAAAACATGTCCTTTGGCAATCAGCCGTCCACGGTTCGTATAAGAAATCTTAGGGCAGATGATCGTTACTGCATTTCGATTTGACACTAAGCCAAATATAAATATTTTGGATTTATCTTTTCAAACGTAAATGTCAAATTTTATATTTGGCGACCTAGCAAAAAAACAACAACCTTTTGAAAAAATTTAACCTGCCCTATGTTTTTTATATAGTGTTGTAAAGCGTTTTTATTTTTTTAGAACCATAACTTATTATCAGTACTAAAGTTATAAAGGTCAATAATTTTATTGTCAAATTTAGAGCCAAATTGTTTGTTACAAAACCAAACTCATTATCCATAGACCAAGAACTTGGTAAGTAATCTCTATGAATTGTTGTAATCAGAATAATTATCCTTTCAAATGTTAGAACGAACATAAGGCTTGTTAATATTCTTAAAATCAATTTTTTTGAAATCTTTTTTAAACGAAAGAGTTGAGTCAATATCAGCCAAAAAATATTTTGTCCCCAATAGTAAAAGCTGTAATCCGAATAAAAAATTCTATCTATATAATCAATTTTATCTAGTTCATCATTTAGTTCAAAATACCAAAGAAAAGTACCAATTAACCATAAACTAAACCATATTATTCCACCAGAAATTATTGCATTCACAGCATATTTATCGAATTTATTTAGCAGAGTTATATCTTTAGAAAATCTAGTCGTTATAAAGTAGATTATTGAATAAAATCCAAAAGTATAGAATAGATCTATTCTTAAAACATTACAAAAATCAAAAATATAGTTTATCAATTTATTTTTTTTAAATGCTTTACAACAGGCCACTGCATAAAGCGAGTGCGGCTCCCGATAGCTATCGGGATTGCCGGTCTGCTTTAGTTTGCGGTCTTGTTTGTTTGATCTAAATATACAATGAATTTTGGAGTTGTGCGCCGCGCGTAGAGCTTTCAAAAATGTCTCATTCGCTTTATGCTGTAGTTGTGGCTGATTGCAACCACGTTTCGAGCTTTCTATGCTTTTGATGTATACCTTAGACATTTTTGAGCAGTGGCCTGTGGACGGCTGATTGGTAGGGTGGGAGCTTTAAAATCCTAGCGGATTTGCTCCTTCTTGATCTATACCTAACTCTTCGATATTTCAATAACTTTTGAGGTGTTCTGATTTTGAAGCGGAGCCATACGATGGCGGGAATTTCCAAGTATGCTGCTGCCTTGGATGTGGCATATCTTGAGATGAAAAAAATGTCCTTTGGCAATCAGCCGTCCACGTGATTGTGTATGGTTAGTTGCGTGGTTAAGCACCTAATTTAGCAAATAAATCACAGATAGAATATTCCGCAGGAATGTACGTAAGTCGGCAGTGACCAAGCAATTAATTATACACGGTGTTGTACGCAGTATTTTATGTCATTTGAAACGACATTTTAATATCATTAAAGTTCTTATTTTCTAAATCAGTTTTTGATAGTCCGAAATAATAAGTTCCACTTCCACCATATTTCGATAAATCAGTATTTGAGTCATCACAATCCAGTTGCAAGAGTAATTCATAAGTTTTTGACAACTCTAATATATCATTCCAACGTTTTTTATGTTCTGAACTTTCGGTTAAATAAAGACCTAATTCTTTTGAAGCGAATTCATAAACTACACTTGATTGGATTGACCTGTCGTATCCCAGAATTTGATGCATTTTATTTGAATCTTCATAAAGCTCTTCTATTAGATATTCATCGGTTGGTTGATAAAAATAAAAGTAAAAATCATCATATTTTTTCTCAAACTCGAATAGTTTATAATTCTCGTCGTCTGGTATTGTGTAAAATTGAAAATACTCGATTTCCGCTGTTTTGAATGTCTGATTATCTTCAAGGTCATTTGGGAATTCAGTTCGGATGATATTTTCAGTTTCGCTGAATATAAATTTATATGGCTGATTTATACCATTAAATTCTTTCCAGTCTTGGTCAAGGCTTAAAAAGACGTAAAAGAAACCTTTTTTCGGCAAGATGTTTTCTTTGTCAAATTTTGTTAATTCAGACAAATTATATTGAGCACAAAATAACATTGATTTATTGTCTGATTTAGGCCATTCAAAGTCTTTTGGTAAATCAGGTTTTCCACCAATTTTTGATTTTCCAACTTTTAGGTTTTTATCATTACTCGATTTAGTCCGAATTCCGACAGTTGGTCTAATCATTTTGATTAGTTTTTCTTTGTCGGATTTTTCGATTTCGATTTCTTCCGAATTCCGAATGAATGACTTGATTTTATCTAAATTATTTTTTCTGAAGCTGAACATTTATTTCTGCGTAATGTTTTTTTGGGATATTGCGTACAACAGGCCACTGCATAAAGCGAGTGCGGCTCCCGATAGCTATCGGGATTGCTGGATAGCCTGTATTTATTTGTTTATTAATTGATTCTTTAAATATACAGTTATTTGTGGTTTGTAGCCTTTAAATATTTTGATGCCAAAATTAAAGCGTAGATCATGATTGACCAGAATACTATGCATAATGTAGTGTTTAAAATTTTCTCATATTAAAATATTAATCGGAAATCAGAAGTATTTTCTTAAGACTTCTTTTTTTTTCTTTCATCACGTATAAACAGCACTAAAAAAATAAGCATGATTAGTAGTCTAATACCGCTTATCATTTTTTTATCTAATAAATCTTTTTTCGAGGGTAAATAAATTGCATTAACTCTTTCTGACCATTCTATGTTGTCGTTATAGATTATATCAACACTGTCACCAACTTTTTTTGTGGTTCCAATGAGTAGCAAGTAGGGTATTTCTATGAGGTTATAGGCTTTGCGATTTGTTGAAGTTTTATAATTGTACTCTACCCCTAAAAGGACTTTGTTATAAAAGTGTTTTCTTCCATAACTCTCACTAACAACCGTAATTTTTGCTTTTTTTCTATTCCAGTTTAGACTATCTGAAATTACCTTTTTCTCAATCAGATGTTCAAAAGTGTTTTCATGATAATTATCTTTTAATATTAGACCATCGGCAATCAAAAAATAAGAAAGAACTGCAATGATTAAAATGTTTAAAAGGGTTAATCTCATAGAATTATTTTAAATTTTGAGCAATGTGTCTTTTTATAACGCGAGTAAGTTATGCCCTATTAAAATTTCAACATCATTATAAAAATTATTTTTCTATTATGTATTCGCAATCATCACCATTATAAACGCATTTTGTAATGATATAAACCCAATTATCAGTTAGCTTTTCAGAATATGAATGTTCTACATAATAGCCTCTTTTGTTTAGTATTATACCTTTAGGTATATATAATAAACTATGTTTAATTGTGGTATCGCTTTTTGTTTCAGTTTTAATATTAGAAAAATTTATAACCTTGTCTCTACTAAAGTTGACTTCGTCTATTTTATAGGTATTTTTCTTCGTTTTAATTTCGGTTAATTTATACCAATATTTTACGTCGTTGGTATTTAGACACTTTTCAATTAAATGCGAATTTAAATAAACATAATTTCTGTCATTTATAGAAGTAGAATCACATTCACCATCTCTTGAACAGCCAAAAGAATAAAGCGTGTCAAGATTATCATGTATAAATTTTACCGATTTGTTCAACTGAACAATACTTGATTTTGTGAATTCAATTTTCTGGTATTCATTATTATCGCAAGAACTTTTAACACCGCAAGAACTTATCAAAAAGGTAAATAACAAAAAAGAAAATATTCGTATAGTTTTAGATTTAAATCGGTTCACAAGGCTATGGTGTTATTTTAGGGAAGCCTACAGTTTGTAAAAATTCAGTTTGACGATTGTTCATTATTTATCAGAGGTGTTTTTTTTGCTTGCTGCTAACGGCTGGGCTAAGCGTAGTGTGGTAGTAAGGAAACTTTTCGTTTCCGTCTATGCACAAAGCTAAAGCTTTTGGTTTCGCTTTTTCTTTTTTTATTCAAAGCTAAATCCCAAAGATTTAGCGACTTCATAAATATACACAGACCTTTCGTTTTTACCCTAAAGACCGCATTACGTTTAGGCTTTGTTGTGTTTAGTTTTTTTCAGCCTGCTTGCGACCTTATCTATTTCCAGTTCGTTTCTGAAATCCCATTGTTTTTTTCTATTTACAGGATTTTCAAATTCATCAAAATTATCATACAAGATTATTTTACGAACTCCATTTTCTAAAACTTCATTCGATTTACAATTACTTAATTTTATCCATTTATCTTCAGGTATGTAATCGTAATATTGTTTAGAAAAATACATTTCTGCACAAGCTCCAAACCATAATCTATCGCCAGTTTTTAACAAGTGTTGATGTGTTGGCATAGATTCTAAGTCGATAATGTATTTATCGCGCTCACTCATACTTCTAGGATTATCCAAGATTTTCACATAAGAAGGAATTTCCCCTAATCTTCTTATCCATGTTCTATACTTTTTAGAACGGCTTAAAATCATATCCAACTTACTATGAATGTGAGCATACAATATTTGGTTGTCAACTATGTCCAGAAGTTTATAGATAATGTCCTTATTTTCTAATGTCCCAAATACACGTAATGCTCCATTACTTTGCTGAAAACCAATAAACCTGTCGTCGTCTTCTTTTTCTAATTTTAATAAATCAAATTTGAAGTTTTCTTTATTATAATAAGCTTTAAAGAGTTCAAAGGTGTTGAAGGTTTTTTCAGCGTATATTAATTTTTCTAAATCAATAGTATATTCAAAAAAGTATGATTGAGGATTGAATAACTTGGATATTTCAGACGCCAAATCTATGAGTTTTGGCATTTGAAATTCTTTATTCAATCTTATGTTAAAACTAAGTTTTTTCAAATATTTTTCTATTTTTTGAAAATTAGACACAACAGGCCACTACATAAAGCGAGTGCGGCATTTTGCTGGATAGCCTGTTTTTTGTTTTTTAATTGATTGTCTAAATATACACTTATTTGTGGATCTGTCGCCGCGCGTAGAGCTTTCAAAAATGTCTCATTCGCTTTATGCTGTAGTTGTGGCTGGTTGCAACTACGTGTGAGCTTTCTATGCTTTTGATGTATACCTTAGACATTTTTGAGTAGTGGCCTGTGGACGGCTGATTGGTAGGGTGGGAGCTTTAAAATCCTAGCGGATTTACTCTAACTTGATCTATACCCAACTCTTCGATATTTCAACGACTTTTGAGGTGTTCTGATTTTGAAGCGGAGCCATGCGATGGCGGGAATTTACAAGTATGCTACTGCCTTGGATGTGGCTTATTTTGTCGTGAACTGCGAGCCCTTATGCAATCAGCCGTCCACGTGATTGTGTATGATTTCGTTGCGTGTTTCAGCAACTAAATTAGCAAATACAAACCGAATAGAAAATCCGCGAGGATTTTCGTAAGTAGGCGATAACTAGCAATGAATTATAAACGGCTTGTTTTTTAACTCAGTTCTTTGTTGGCAATAGTATTTTTTACGATTATTTCATTCAGTTTCTGTGCATCAGATTCCGCAATTTCATTTAAGTCAAATGTTACTATTTCTCCGCCATTTTTTGTGATAATCAATTTGTTTTCGTTCAGTTCGGTTTTCTTTATTTGGTCAAAACTCAAAGATTTCCCCATAAAAGAATTAATTCGAATTACTGCTCCTTTTTTATTCCATTGAATAGTATTTTTAAACCAAAATAATTTACTCCAATAAATTGCTTGTAATAAAAATCCGCTTGCACGTAAATATTTATAAAATTTTGGATTTTCAAATTCAATTGGTAATTCCTCTATAAAAATTAAAACCAGAGATAAAAGTATAATTATTATCCAATATTTATTTTTTCCTAAATTGTCAAAATGTATTCTTTTCATTTTTCCACTACTGTTTTAATTAATTTATAGGCATATAAAATTCCGATTAAAAACATAATTCCGCAAATCCAATATTCCGCTTTTGAATAATAACTTATTCCGCCAATTATTCCAAATACTGTCCACAATAGGTTTGTCAGAATTTCGGTTTTATTCAATTTGTTCATTTTTTTGTTCGTCTGTTATATTATTGCCAACAGGCCACTACATAAAGCGAGTGCGGCATTTTGCTGGTTTGCTTTAATTTGCGGTCTGGTTTGTTTGATCTAAATATACAATGAATTTTGGAGTTGTGCGCCGCGTGTAGAGCTTTCAAACCTGCCTCCGACGAGCGCAGCGAGAGGAAGGCACAACATTCGCTTTATGCTGTAGTTCTTGCATCCGACGAGTGAGGGACGAGCGAGAGGAATGCACAGGCGGAACCACATCTCGAGCTATCTATAATTTAGATGTATGCCCTAGGCATTTTTGAGTCCTGCCTCCGACGAGCATAGCGAGAGGAAGGCATCAAAGAACCGCTTAGTCATCCCATAACGAATAATCAATAAGAAGACACCAAGAGCTTTAAAATCCTTGCGGATTTACTCTAACTTGATCTATACCAAACTCTTCAATATTTCAACGACTTTTGAGGTGTTCTGATTTTGAAGTGGAGCCATACGATGGCGGGAATTTCCAAGTATGCTGCTGCCTTGGATGTGGCATATCTTGAGATGAAAAAAATGTCCTTTGGCAATCAGCCGTCCACGTCTCGTATATGAAAAGTAGCGCTGAAAATGAGCTGTTACTTTTCGGATTAAACACAAGCCGAATTTTTAAATTTACTAATTATTTTGTTTTTGGAAATTTGTCAAATTTAAAAATTTGGCGACTTTCCAAAAATGCCCAAACCATAGTGTTAGCAATGACTTGCGCTATTTTTTATATACATTGTTATGTGCAGGCTTTTACTCCTCTTTCAATTCAGTACAAATTAATTGATAAGCTGTATAGTACTCAATATCATCATACATATTCATTTCCATATGGTCCAATTCATTTAGCACTAATTTATTTTTCGCACATTTTCTTTTCAAACAACCTCCAAAAAAATCAAAATCCATTGGATTTCGCTTTGTAGCAATTTTTCCAAGTTCATAGTGATAAGTAACAGGTCTTTCTATGTCTGAGAAGCCTATTTCTTTGGTGTCAATAAATTTAATATCAAATATAGGTTTTTCTCTTTCGGATATATCAATCTGTTTTCTTGGCTCGAATAGCTCAATTGAATATTCTTTGGTTTCTTTTAATCCGTTTCTTAAATCTTTGTAGAATTTATCAATTAGGTTTTGATATCTTCTATGTTCATCTTTACGGGCATATATTTTTAATAGCGATTCTTTGTCGTATATGTATGTGTCTTTGAATATTGATTCATAATAGACCGAAGCTATATTCAGAATTTCATTAAAATCTTGTGAATCAACTAACCTCTCTACTTTTTCAATTTGTTTCGCAAAACTCAATAAAATACGTTTCAGTTTTGCAAGAATTTTATCGAAATAAACATTTAAAAATTCTTTGTGTCTTTCGACAATCTCTGGGATTGGAAATTCCATCGATTCAAACTTATAGTCATTGTCTTTGTGATACCTTAAATAAACAACTTTATTTTGACCTCCATTGTAACCAAATAAACAAGAAGAAATAAATTCTCCTTTGTATTTTCTTATTGGATGACCAACCAATTCATTCCTTATGTCTCTGTTTATATAATAGTTTGAATCTTTTTTTAAATCGCCTTTATCAATTCCGCATTTAAATATGTACAATAATTCTTCTATGAAATCTTGTTGTACATAAATACTCTGTAAAAGACTTATTTGGTTTGAAAATCGGTCAGAATGTGATTCCGACTCTTTATTGTCAAAAATTATATCAAAAGTATCTTGGAAATAGTCTAATATATCTCCGAAGTAATTGGTTTGAATTTCCGGTGTGAACTTTATTTTCCGTTTACAAAAGTCATATTCCCAAATGAAGTGATTCCATATATTAGCTATTCGGTCAAGTTTATAAGTTACTTCTTCTTTCAAATTTCAATTGGGATTTTTTTCAGCTTGCACATAACAGGCCACTACATAAAGCGAGTGCGGCATTTTGCTGATTTGCTTTAATTTATGGTCTGGTTTGTTTGATCTAAATATACAATGAATTTTGGAGTTGTGCGCCGCGCGTAGAGCTTTCAAAAATGTCTCATTCGCTTTATGCTGTAGTTGTGGCTGGTTGCAACAACGTTTCGAGCTTTCTATAATTGAGATAAATACCATAGGCATTTTTGAGTAGTGGCCTGTGGACGGCTGATTGGTAGGGTGGGAGCTTTAAAATCCTTGCGGATTTGCTCTAACTTGATCTATACCTAACTCTTCGATATTTCAATAACTTTTGAGGTGTTCTGATTTTGAAGCGGAGCCATACGATGGCGGGAATTTCCAAGTATGCTGCTGCCTTGGATGTGGCATATCTTGAGATGAAAAAAATGTCCTTTGGCAATCAGCCGTCCACGTCTCGTATATGAAACGTAGCGTGTAAATAGACGCTGACCTTTCATATTATGCACGAGTCGAATTTTTTAATTTTCTTTTTATCTTATTTTCTACAAAAGCCAAATTAAAAAATTTGGTGGACTTTGCAAATACACACAAACCTCTGGGAAAGCCCATAATAGCTATGTTTTATATACATTGTTAGCAACTGCCCTTTTTCACTCGAATATTGATTTGGTTGCATTAGTTTCTTCAATAAAAATCAACGAATCAAAATTTTTGATTAATTGAAGATAATATATATCCTCTTCCGATTCTTTTGCATAACCAATTAGCCTTGTAGGGGCGATTATTTCATCCGTGTTTAGTTCATTTTTTAAGTTCGTCATATCTATAATAAACGATTTGTTATTTATAGATAGTCTATTTTCCCAAAACAAGCTGTCGATAGGTTTAAATGATTCAGTTTTAAGTTTCTCCTTATAACTGTGGTCTCCGTTTATAAATTTTTCATCCATATACGCATAGCTGCCTTTCAATGTCGTAAGTCCAATTGTGTAATAATCGCTATTGAACTCTTTTTTTAAGTTTCTACCCATTATCCCTATTTCATTATCTGTGATAATTTCGTTTGAAATATGTGCGTTGTGAGCCCAAACAATAATTTTACTATTCGAATTTTTTGCTAAAAATGATATTCTATCTGCCATTATTTCATCTCGACTCTGAAATGGTTTTTGGTTTTTAATGTTCACATAGTTGATGTATGTGTTTTTTCCATTGAATAGAATTTCTCTGATTGATTTAGTTATTTTATTTGTAGTTTCTAAATAATTCTCAATTTCTAAGATGTTATTGTAAATAGAATTATTCACCTTGTATTCTTTTTTCAAATTATCAGTTGGACTTTTTGCAATATTGGATTCTAATTCTTGCAAAAGCTTATTTAACGTTTTATCATTTATTGGATTAATATTGTCTTTTAGTAGTTCATAGAAAACCCAATATGAATCGTCGCAACCTTTAAACTTAATGTTGTATTGGGTTTTATTTTCCTTGTACCATTGTAAGAAAGATTTCATTTCTTTGGTTTGATAAATTGAAAATAAGTGTTTTCGCATTAAACTATCTAAGGGTGTTTTATCCAAATCTTTGTTCAAAATTTCAATATCATCGTAAGGGTTTTCCAAAACTACAAGATTATACCCTTTTTCCTTTATTAGTCTTTTTGTTATGATTTCTCTAAGGCGATAAAATTCTGACGTTCCGTGTGTGCTTTCTCCAATTGCAACTATCTTTTTGTTGCCGATTTTTTCTATCAATGGGTCTAAACTACTACGCAGAGTTTCTTCGTTCGAAAAGTCTAATTTTCTTGTAGATTTTGATAATGCCGATTCAAGCTCGTTAGAATTATAGTTTTCTAAAGTTTTTCTTTCTGTTTCCTTTAATTCTTGAATGTCTTTACCATCAATTCTCACTTTGAAGTCATCGAACCAAGCGATTCCTTTTTTACCTAAAATTCCGCCTACGTAGATAGTTTTAGCATTAGATGGAAAAGGTAGTTTTATAGAATATTCTTTCCAATCACTTGTTCCTCTTATTTTTTGATTTTGCATTGATTTAAATGCTAAAGAACTTTTTTTTGAATTTCCGTCAATCCGCATTAAAAGCCCAACAAATCCTTTTACATTTTCGTATTTAATTCGACCAGAAAGTACAATGGTGTCTCCAACATAATTTGCTGGTATCCTATAAGTAATACAGCCAAATTTCCCTTCTTTATCGGAAACAACTTTCCCAACAGAATTGCCCTCGCTAATAATTTCTCCCGTTAAATTTTCAAAATTCCCCCACTTAAACCATCCTTTGGGCATTTTTTCTTTTTCTGGTTTAAAATCGTTAAAGTCTAAATTGTATTTATTTTGACTGTTAACAGCTAATGGAATTAAGATTAGAAGAACTAAAAAGTAAAATGTTTGTTTTATGAGTTTCATATTTTGGATGAATGTTTTTTTTGGGTTGTTGCTAACAGGCCACTGCATAAAGCGAGTGCGGCATTTTGCCGGTCTGCTTTAGTTTGCGGTCTGGTTTGTTTGATCTAAATATACAATGAATTTTGGAGTTGTGCGCCGCGCGTAGAGCTTTCAAAAATGTCGTATTCGCGTTATGTAATAGTTGTGGCTGGTTGCAACTACGTGTGAGCTTTCTATAATTGAGATATATACCCTAGGCATTTTTGAGTAGTGGCCTGTGGACGGCTGATTGGTAGGGTGGGAGCTTTAAAATCCTAGCGGATTTGCTCTAACTTGATCTATACCCAACTCTTCGATATTTCAATGACTTTTGAGGTGTTCTTATTTTGAAGCGGAGCCATACGACGGCGGGAATTTGCAAGTATGCTACTGCCTTGGATGTGGCTTATCTTGAGATAAAAAACATGTCCTTTGGCAATCAGCCGTCCACGTTGTTGTATATGGTTTGTTGCGTGTTTCAAGCAACTAATTTAGTAAATAATTACCGACCAAGAAAGTCCGCGAGGACTTTCGCAAGTAGGTAAGAAGCCAGCAATAAATTATATACGGTGTTCTACACCGTTTTTTCTTTCCGATATACATTTATTTCACTACTTGTCGCTGTAATAAAATATTCTCCATTGTATGAAAATCCATAAGCTCTTATTTCGTAATCGTGAAAGATTCTGAAACAATCTTTTCCGTCATCTTCTTTATATATACTTTTAAAATTCGGTTCAAATATTAAATCAATTATTGGCCATTCAGTCGCCATATATTGAATTCCATCTCCAAATTGATTCAAGAGTGGTAATCCACCACCACATAATCCACCAACTGATATTTTTTCATTCGCAAGTTTTCCTATTCCTATAGACCAAAGTTCGTATGAATTAAACCAATCAAAATCGTCATTATTATCTCTGTCAATTAATTCAAATTTTGAACAGTCAATTATTCCACGACCTTGACTTGAAACAACTAACAACAATTCAGGGAATTCTTTAGAAAATCCAACTTCGCTTAATCCTCCAACTGCAAATGTTTCTTTTTTCCAACCTGTCGGAATTTCAGATTTTATTGTTTTATCGACTAATTTTTGAAGTCTTAATCGATTTTCGTGTTCGTGATTATTGTTTTTATTGAAAAGTTTCATTGCGTTGTCAAATGGTGTAGAACGTATATATATACGCAAGTTACTAAAAACATATAAGTTATCATACCTGAAGTGGGTGTATAAACGAATGTTTTTACTTATATTGAGCAATCTCGATTTTCAACGTATAAACGAATGTTTGATAGCTTTAACACAATATTAACAGCAAAGCGATATAGTGACAGCACTGTAACCACTTACATAGGTTTGCTAGTAAGCTATCAAAATTACCTAGGTGACAGTCGTCCCCTAGACCGGCTTGACCCGTCATACCTTATCACAACACTAAGAGACTTTATTTTAAAAAAAGAATATACCTTCAACACTCAGAAGCAGCTCATAAGTGCCGTGAGCCTTTATTATAAAGAAGCGCTCAGGCAGGAGATAGATTTAAGCAGCTTGCGACCGCGCTCGCCACAGCGTGTACTGCCAGACATACTATCTACCTATGAGGTGAAAAGCATATTACACCATACCACAAATCTCAAGCACAAAGCGGCTCTCACTACTATATATGCACTGGGTTTACGTGTAGGTGAACTAGTAGATTTAAGGCTTGCCGCTATGGATAAAAAGCGTAACACTATTACCATAAAAGCAGCGAAAGGTAAAAAGGATCGCCAGCTGCCTTTTCCAGAAAGTTTAAAACCTTTACTTCGTCAGTATTATAAAGAATATAAACCCACAGATTATCTCTTTGAGGGGCAGTCTAAGCCGCAATACACTGCTGCAAGCTTACGTTCGGTTTTTAGAGCTAGTTGTAAGAAAGCACGTATCAAGAAGAAAGTAACGTTGCATAGTCTGCGTCATGCCTATGCTACTCATCTTATGGATAGTGGTACAGACCTCCGTATGATACAAGAGCTCTTAGGGCACAGTGATATTAAAACGACTATGATTTATACTCACGTGACAACAAGGTCTATGCAACAGGTTAAAAGTCCGCTAGACTTTTTATAACAACCTCACATTTTCGCGAAAGCGTACTACACCACATCAAGAACTTATATAAAACAAAAAAGGCCTTCTAATAAAAGAAGACCTTTTTGAGCCGATGGAGGGACTCGAACCCACGACCTGCTGATTACAAATCAGCTGCTCTAGCCAGCTGAGCTACATCGGCATTGCGGGTGCAAATATAATAGCATTTATTATATATGCAACCCTTTTTTTTAAAAAAATTATAGCTTATTAATACGGTCTATAAGTGCCTGTCCTTCCTTCTCAAGATCTACACGTACAGCCACTAGATTTTTACCTCTATTCTCTACTTTACGGTCGTTTACTTTTGTAATTAAAGTGTCAAAAGTTGCGATAGCATCATCTATAATCGCTTCACTTTCCTTTCTGTCTGCCTTAGGATTAAGTGCTTCCCAAACATATACTGCGTCAATGATGTCACCTAGTACAAAATTGATATCCTTTTTTAAATCTCTAATATTTGCCATTGTTCTAATTTTGACTGCAAAAGTAGTTTAATTTATAATCATGAACCTTACATTTTTATGTAAAATCACATCATGCTTGTAATAGTAAGTACGATCTTAAATGTGCTTACTGTTTCTTGCGTTCCTCTATAAGCTTCTTGAGCTGCTTCCCGTATTTAGAATTTCTAGTTTTTCTAGGGAAAGTCTTATATAAAGTATCTAGATACGGTGTAGTAGCATCTGGTATCTGGGTCATCACAAGGTAAGGAGCAATCTCAAGTTCCTTGTTTGTTGTTGCAAAGTTCCCCGTGTATAGATACTTTCTTTTAAGTAGTTGCTGTAAAGAATCATCATAAGCAAGAATCTCTTCTTGATCATCTCGCTGTCTAGCGTTAAAAGAACCTTTTATAAGATCAAGATTCTTATCATTAAACTGCTTGTTCATATTCTTAAACTGCGTCCAGTGCATCTGGTTCTCAGATCCTGTTACAGCAGCAAATCCTTCAAAGTTTTTAAGAGAAGTAGTGATATTAATAATACCAGCCTCTGCAAAGAAAGGAATACGGTCATCATACCCAGACTCATCTGCCTTATCAAGGTGTAAGTAATACACCTCTGGTTCTTTTACATCAAGTATAAACTCAAATTCTGGCTCACCATCTATTAGTAGCGAGTCTAGATTTACAAGCATGGTGTCTTGTATATGCTGTACATATAAAGTTCCTTTTTTAAGACCTTTTACCGTCCCAGTGACTGTAAGATTTCCTGTTTTTGAACAAGAGACCATCAAGATGCTTAATAAGAGAATGTATACTATTTTATTCATAATTGGTTTTAATTATAGACGGCAAATATGCTACTATTTTACATATAATACTAGCCCGCAGCTGCCATTTCCATTAAAATTGTACAGAGTATCGCACCATAAGTTCCCACCACGTAGCCAAAAACGGCTAGCAATACACCTACACTAGCTAGCGACGGGTGAAACTCTGCGGCGACTATAGGAGCAGAGGCTGCCCCGCCCACGTTTGCCTGGCTTCCCACAGCAAGAAAGAAAAAGGGAGATCTTGTAAGTTTTGCTACCAGTATGAGAAGTCCCGCATGTATCCCCATCCACACAAAACCTATGGCTATAAGCCCTGGATTTTCAAAAATAGTGGTGAGATCCATTTTCATCCCTATACTCGCAACGAGTATATAAATAAATACACTGCCTATTTTACTAGCACCAGCACCTTCGTAGTTTTTGGCTTTTGTAAAAGAAAGTAAAATCCCTATCGCAGTTGCAATCGTGACCATCCAGAAAAAAGTAGAGCCAAAGGATGCAAGCGCAGATTCCTTTGGGATATCAGAAAATAAAGCACTCATACCACCAGCTCCCCAATGTGCAATACCCACTGCGCCAAAGGCAAGCCCCACCATGACCATAAGATCAGAAAGCGTAGGGTTTCTCTTAACCCCTTCGGCAAAGGTGGAGACGCGTTCCTTGAGCGTTTCTATCGCACTATTATCTGCATTAAGCCATGTATCTATGCGCTTACTCTTACCTATACCTAGTAATAATATCGCCATCCATACATTTGCCACCACAATATCTACCAGCACCATACCTCCGTACTTTTCTGGATTGTATTTATAAATCTCAAGCATCGCAGCTTGGTTTGCGCCACCGCCTATCCAGCTTCCCGCTAGTGTAGAGAGACCACGCCATATCGCATCTGGTCCTGCGCCACCTACTGTTTCTGGTGATACGGAAGAGATGAGAAGTATCGCCAGCGGGCCACCTATCACAATCCCTATCGTTCCTGTAAAAAACATGATAAGCGCCTTAGGACCTAGGTTTACAATTGCCTTAAGGTCTATACTAAGCGTCATAAGCACCAGCGACGCCGGCAGCAAGTAACGACTCGCCACATAATAGAGTTGGCTACTCTCTGCATCTATCAGTCCCAGGCTATTAAAAATCGCAGGGATGAGATAGCATAGCAGTAGGGCAGGTACAATGCCATAAAATTTGCCCCAGAAGCCTGTCTTCTTACTCGAGGTATAAAATATAAATGCAAGTGCAAGCGCAATGAGGCCAAAAACGATGGCGTCATTTGTAAAATAAGGTGTGTTTTCCATAATAATGTGGGTAATTACGCTTTCGCGAAAATGGGATCACTTTCACTTCGAGAAGCATAAAAAATAAACTAAGGCTTACCGCCAAAGGAATCCGAAAATACCAAAATCCCTATAAATATAACCAGTAAGTAAGTTTTAAATTAATACTCCGGAAGCGAGGAGCAAAGGTGGTATCTGTAAAATAGTTGTCATTATACACCAAAAATAAGTCTGAAAGTGGGGCAAATCGCCATTGCAAGCGTGAGTTAACCCCAAAGTTATCTTGCAAGGTGCTGTATTGCACAAGCGTATTCCAGAACAGGTTTTTACTAAAGGTAACATCTACCCGCGGGCTTACAAGCCAGATACGATTATCTGCATAAGGAGCTGGGAGGTCTATCTTATCATAGCGGGCGTTTATTCCTAGCACAAGTTTAGGCTGCAGGCGCAAGGTGGCTTCTGCTCGCAAGGTGAGTATCTCCCCATTAAAAAACTCGCCATAGGTAGTATTTGCCGTGTAGTAAAACTTCTTGCGCTGGTCAGATTTGTACTCCACCTCTAGATTGGTATAACGGTACTCGCTTCCTTCTGGTAGTTCTAGTCCGTCAGATCGCGATGGATCAAAGCTATCAAAGAGTTTTGTGTAGCGCGTTCTAGGTTTTGCACTCAGGCTGCTGGTATTTTTAAATTGTGCTTCCCACTGTGGCGAGAGCGTGCGGTCGCCTAGGGTAAAATCGACTTCTGGCCGCCATACAAAGAATGAGTTTAAAGAAAATATATGCCTATTGATTGGTCCCCCTTTCGGGAAAAAGAGCCTTTCCAGTTTACTGAAGTTTCTAAAGATATCTTTACGAGGTATAAAGCCAAGCTCTGAGTTGAAATCTTCATTTACAAATAGCGTAGCACTCGTCGCGCGCCAGTTGTTTTTATTGTACTCCATACGCGCTCCACCAGAGTAATCCTTACTATCAATACCTGGAGTAAAGGATTTATGGAGGTAAAATTTACCATTCCAGCTATTGTCTTTATTGGCTAGGTTATAATCAAGACCTATAAGTCTGTTGTATTCTTCATCAGGTTGTACAAAGGTAGCATCACTGGTATTCTGCTTGTTTACAAAAATGGCACTTATGTTTGATCTGCTAAAAACGCTGTGCTGTAAGGCAACCACCGTATTATTAGTCGCCGCAATCTCAATGGGTTCATCATTTTCTGTTTGCATATTGAGAATACCTACGCGTAGCTTGTTTGTCAGTTTACCGCTCAAGCGGGCACCTGCCACAATATTATTCTGTACCGTGTTCCCATCAAGATCTTCGGCTATGCCTATGCGCCTCGAGAAAAAAGGATTTGCCGCCCCGGGATCACCAAAATCTGCAAAGAGGTCACTATTTTCTATAAAAAACTGCCTGCGCTCAGGTAATCCCACCTCAAAACGAGAGAGATTTGTAATAGCATTATCTACCTCCACTTGGGAGAAGTCTGGATTGATAGTAACATCAAGATTAAGACTGTTGCCTATTGTAAAGCGAGCATCACCGCCCACCTTGATCTCGGTAAAGTTATCGTCTAGTTCTCTGTCTTGTCCAGCAATGGCATTTACATAAGGAATTATAGAAATAGGACTTTTTGAGCTACCTAGCGGTTTCTCAAAAACCATATCTCCCATGTAAGCGAGATTAAAAATATTCTGATTCTGAGGGATTTGTATCCACGTATTGCGGGAGTTATCTTGGGTGTCAAACTGGTAGCTATTAAAACGCCAGCGGGTTTCTCCTTCCCTATATTTAAAAGCGCTCATCGGGATTGCCCACTCACAAACGTAGTAGCCGTTATGTACCGTGGTTTCTCCCACCCACTTGGTATCCCAACTAGTGGTAAAACCTCTTAAATCTTTTCCGCCACCAGATACTAGTGCTTCCCTGCGCACCCCAGCAGGGTTGGAGCCAAAAAGAAATGCGTTATTACCATCATTAAAGGTGTCAAACATCAAGGTGATATTGTCACTCCCGCCAGCTCTAAAGTCACGGCGCAACGATGGGACTATATAATCGTTGCCCTGCGCATAGACTTTGATGCCTACATACAAGGTTTTGTCATTATATAAAAAACGTATCTCAGACTGATAAGGAGCCTGTATGGTATCTGTAGGGAAGTATTGCCAGAAGTCTGTTGCTGGGACTGCTTTGTTCCAGGCAGTTTCATCAAGTACACCATCTATGGTAATAGGTGTTTCTATAAAGGAGACACCTACTTCTTTGGTTTGAGCGTAGTGCGCTGTACTTACTCCAGCAAGGAGTACACAGAGTAACAATTTATACATCAGGCATGGTTAGTTCCCCCGAATGTATCAAAAAAATGTCTTGTATGCGATAAAACTTAAGAACCTTTTAGCCACTTCTCACGTAGAACTTGCTCTAAGCCATCGTCGTACGTCTGTAATTCTACCAGTGTTGCCTGCGGAGTTTGTGGTGTGATAATCGTTCCAGAAAGTTCCACCTCTTCACCATCTCTTTGTACCGTCATAGTAATAGCGTCGCCTACCTTCCAAGTGTTTGATATCGTGATTAAGTCGTTTACATTAGAAAGATCATAAGCAGTTCCATTTACTGCGGTAATCACATCATTCCCTTGTACGCCCAGCGCAGTGAGAAATGTATTGAGGTTTCCTGGTAGTACATAAATAGTATTATCATCATTGTTTCCATTAATATAAGGACGTTGCTTTCCTAATAAGAAGCCTGTATCTACTAGCGTAGTGCTATAATCAAGTCCTACTAGGTCAAAAAAGTCTTTGTACTGTATTGGTTGGGTACCTATCACGTGATTTGTAAAAAATTCGCCCACATCAGGGTAGGTGAGTTGGGTGATTTGTGGAATAAGATTACTGTCTTCAAAAGGTCTGTGAGGTCCATATTGATACGTAAGCTCCTTCATAAGATCAAGAACACCACGCTCGCCATCACTGTTTTTACGCATAAGTATATCAAGACACATCCCGATAAGAGCTCCTTTTTCATATACGTTACCATAATTTGATGCATATGGCTCTTCAAGAATGTTTGCACTCATCTTAGTAAATGACATGGCATCATCATATCTTTTTGCATTACTTATTTTTTGAACGAGTGTGTTGTAAAAATCTTCTGGAGTAACGAGTCCTTGCTGCACTTGGAAGTGCTGTGCAAAGTACTCCGTAATTCCTTCATACATCCACAAGTGCATGCTCATCTCAGGATCATTGTACTTGAATTTGTGTATCTGCGTAGCATGTAAATTAAGCGGAGTCACGATATGAAAAAACTCATGTGATACCACATTTACCATGGCGTCATCAAGATTTTCTTGAGGCATAGACTCTGGAAGTACCACCACCGTAGAGGTATGATGTTCTAGCGCTCCTAGATCTTGTGCATCATCTGCTTCGCCTGTGGTAAGGTATAGTAGGATGGTATAACGATCTGTTGCATTAAAACTACCTAGATAGTTCTTTTGCGCTTTTATCATACGCTCTATATTGGGCTTAAGGCTTGACGCTTTTACCGTTCCAGTAGGACTGTATACACTAAGCTCAATCGTAATATCATCTATAGTAAATACCTCTTTGTTAGGTACATTGTACATGATAGGATTATCGACAATGTCAAAATATCTATCGCCTTTGTAAGTATCTGTAATTCCTGTATTTCCAAAATCTTGCGCTACATAGAGTGAGTCTGCAAAGCGTGGAAGACTAGTAGTAGCCTCCATAGCTTCTGGTCTATTGATATCTACATAATAAGGCATTTCCTCTTGGTCTTTAAAGTACCCAAGAATTCCATGTAAATTGAGCATAAACTGCTCGTTTTCTTTAAAATTGGTCCCCGCAGGAGAAAAAATAGTGTGTTCTGCTTCTACGTCATAGGTATCATTTACATAGTAGTCTATGTAATCTAGGTTACGTGCATTTTTAATATCCCACGTATTATCTGAGGTTTTGGTGACCTTAAGCTTTTTTCCAAAAGTACCGTAAGCAGCAACACTATCTATAAACTTACCATAATCATCATCAGAGTAAGTACCCGGTACTGTTTCAGGAATGTAAAAAGTTGCTACGTCCTTATATATAGGCGCAGGTTGTACACGAACTTTAATACGATCATTGCTCAAGCTTACAAGATCTATGGCACTACGGGTTAGTTTGTTTTTTTGAGTAGCTAGATTAGAACTAGCAAGGGGCTTATTGAGAACATCACAGCTTACTATAAGTATAGAGCAAGCAATAATATAATAGATCTTTTTCATCTTGAAAATTGTAAACATGAGTGACTGTTAGTAGTCAAATGTAGTAATTCTATCTTATCTATAAATTTTGATAGGTTCTAGTGCGTTGTGATAAACCCAGCAACGGTACTTATTAACTCTTTAGCTAGAGGAAGCTTCGTATTATTATAAGACTTTGTGTTTTCTAGATCGTCACCATCTATAATTCTAAGCACATGATTCATGCCTTCTATAATAGCAAGAGTAGCTTCACTATTGCCTTCTTGTAATAAAATAGCTTCTTGCTTGGAGGTCTGTATGTCGTTTGTACCATTAATAATAAGAGTAGGGATTGTAAGTTTGCCTATTTCAACTTTAGGATCGTATTGCATCCAGCTTGCCATAAACGGCTGCACAGATGGACGAAAAATAGAGGTAAGTGCAGGAGAGTAATCTGTGACACGTCCTTCTTTTTTAAGAGTACTAAAAGCGTGAATAGCTTTATCCTTAAGATCTGGCATTTGTAATCCTATTTGATGGATGATTGTCTGGTCTATAGATTGCCCAGAACCCGCAATTGAAATAAAGCCTTGTACATCGGCACGCTGTGCAGCTACCATTCCTATGAGCGAACCTTGTTCATGACCTATTACATATAATTCTTTAAAACGTCCTTGCTGCTTTACATAATCAATGGTAGCAACAGCATCTTCTATAAACATATTAAAATCTAAACGCTCCTCTTGCAAGGCGTTTTTCTTTAATAGGGTGAGTGTACGCTTGTCATATCTTAGGCTTGCAATACCTTCTTTGGCTAGTGATTCAGCCAGAAGTTTAAGACTATTATTACGCATCATTTGCTGGTTACCATTGCGATCTGTAGGGCCAGATCCAGGAATGATAATCGCAATTTTTGAGGTAGGAACTTCAGGAGTAAGTAAAGTGCCATAGACCATGTCACTTATACGCACATCACTGCTTCCTCCATATTCTTGTGCGATGAGCCCTTGTTGTATAAGCCCAATAAGTATGAGGGTAAAGATTAATTTGGTTCTAGTGAAAAAAGTATATGTAATCATAAGGATGTTTATTATTGCCATGATAAAGATAGTGTAGTTTCACGCTTTCGCGAAAGCGTATCTATTCTTAATAGTTTTATAACACGCAACATAGAAGTTTCATTGTACATTTGGCAAAAAAATATTCAATGCGTATACTTATTTCATTATTACTAGTTCTTGTGTTTACATCAAACGTCTCTGCGTACGACTGGGGAAAGACAGGCCATAGAACCACAGGAGCCATCGCCGAAAAATATCTGTCTAAAAAAGCAAGAAAAGCCATCGCCGAATTGCTTGATGGCGAGTCGCTAGCACTAGTGTCTACGTATGCAGATGATATTAAAAGTGATTCTCAATATAGAAAGTATGGTACGCAACATTATGTAAATGTACCGTTTGACACAACCTATGACGCACACCCTAAAAATGAAAGAGGAGATATTATTACAGGGATTGAATCATGTATAAATGTTATAAAATCTGAAACTTCTACAAAGGAGGAGAAAGCCTTTAACTTACGCATGCTAGTACATTTTATAGGAGACTTACACCAACCACTTCACACTGGTATAGGAGAAGATAAAGGTGGTAATGATTTTCAAGTACAATGGTATAATGATGGTACAAACTTACACCGAGTATGGGATACACAAATGATTGAAAGCTACGGTATGAGTTATACCGAACTAGCAGATAATATGCCAGAAATCACAAAAAGGCAACGTGAGGCAATGGCGGCAGGCACCTATAAAGAGTGGATGGAAGATAGTAGGAATCTTGTAAAAGATATCTACTCAAAAACTAAAAAAGGAGATAAACTAGGCTACCGTTATATGTATGACTACTTTGATACATTAAGAGGTCAATTACAAAAGGGAGGTGTGCGCCTAGCTCAACTTCTTAATGAGTTACTTGGTTAGCGTAATATCATCCTCTAGTACCTCGTCCTCTTTAGTTTTGTATTGTTTTGGAGTCATCTCATTGTATTTTTTAAAAATTCTAGTGAGGTGACTTTCATCTGTAAAGCCTAGCTGGTAGGCAATTTCAGATACTGTAAAGTCTGTGTTTTTTAGTCTGTACTTTACAAGGTGTAGTTTATACATGATGATATAATGATGTAACGAGTCTCCAGTCTTTTTCTTAAAGTATGCACTTAAGCCACTACTAGTCATGGATAATCTCTCGGCAATTGCTGCTACCTTCATTTTATCTCTATCATAAACATGCTGTCTTATATAGTTTAAGATATCATCAATAGTAGTGTGTTGATCTTTTCTAGAAGAAACAGACCTAGGCTTCAAATCACGTGTAATGTTTCTCGCAATTATACTCAAGGTGGTACTTACCATGTTTGAGATATTGTGTTTGTAAAACTCTTTGGCCATTTCGTACTCAAGTACAATGGCGTTATGAATTTGCCAGATGAGTTCCTTATCTGAGTCTGCGGTTATAACATCACCAGGTATAAGATTAGGGTTTTGTATAATACGCTCTATACGATGTAACCAGTAAGATCTATCAGGTAGATTCATCTTACTTGAAAACAAAGACTCTGTAAATTGAAAGTAGCAAAAAGTTGTTATCTCATTTATTTCAAACCAGTGAGTGTCATCTGGAGCTATTAAAAAAATATCACCTGCGTTGTAAGAGATAATAAATTCATTGATAAAATGTTTTCCTTTTCCTTCTTCTATAAAAATTATCTCAAAATAAGTACGTTTATCTTCGTCTTGATGTCTGTCTAATTTCTTGAACTTTTTTATCAGAAAAGTATCTTGTAAACTGAATCTTTGCATAGGATTTGGGGATTAAAGATTTGATACTGTTTAAGATACGAACTTATTTTAAATAAACATTTAGTTAGATATTAAAGTTTTTCTAAATATTGTACAATTTAAAATGAGTTTTATACAAGTTAAAATATACTATGCACGCATAGCTTTGCACCAGAATTAGAGAGAGAAACTACAGAGGTGCTGTGGTGTTTTGTTTTTAAGGTTAGTTTGTTGGTTTTTTTTTAGACATGTGTTAGAGTGAAGCACGATGTCTTGATGTTTCATATACAGCACCTCTTTCTTTCTTGTAATAAATGTCCAATACCACAGCAAAAGATGCGAAGTATTAGGTGTTTATCATAAAAATATTTGGCCTTAGGAGACTATTTACAATGATGTCGAGTAACCCCTAGATTACTAGCAGATAAGTAATTTCTAAGGCTTTTTAAAAGTATACGGCTTTCACCCCTAAGTGGACAATGTTCCTTCTTGTAATGAGAAGTTTTTAAGAGCAAGCGTTTCCCCTAAACGTTTGCTTTTTTTATGCGATAATTCTAAAGGTAAGATTAATACGCGGCGCCACTTTTTTCGCAGTTTTAGGTAACTGGTGATGCCAGTGATGTTGCGTACTTCCTTGCATTAATAATAAGCTCCCAGGCTCGAGAATAATCTTTGCTTGCTGACTTTTATCAACCTTGTTTCTAAATTTAAATAGGCGAGGAGCTCCAAGACTTACAGAAGCTATAATAGGATTTTTACCTAACTCCTTCTCATCATCTGCGTGCCAGCCGTTACTATCATTACCATCACGATATAAATTAAGGAGACAAGTAGTAAAGGTCACTCCAGCGATGTCTTCTACACGTTTCTTTATAGCTTGTAGCGTATCTGTAAATGGCTCAGGAACCATGGTAATATTTGAGTACGAGTATGATTTTGTATTAGAGCTATATAATGCAGTAAGTCTAGGCTGTGGGTATACTTTTCCAAAAACTTTGATGTCATCATGACGCCACGAGATTTCTTCTAGAAGCGCTTCATAATAAGAAGCCGCCTCTTCTTCGGTGAGCATGTTTTTATAATAGGTAACTGCTGCATCTGGAAGATCTAGTGAGTATGGTTCTTCTGGAAATAGTGACATTTATAAATATTGATAAGCCCAATAAATTAACCCTAATTGTAATGGTAAGCGCAGCCATAATGCCCACACGGGAAATTTACCCTTGAGTTTCTCATTACTTAGCATATCAATATGTACTGTAAAAAACACAATGAGCATCGCAATAATTCCCCAGATTGCTATAACTCTGGTCTCTTCAAAAAGTAATCCTATGCCTCCAGCAACTTCTGCCACACCACTCCAAAAGACCATTGCTTTCTTTTTAGGAATATAGGCAGGCATAATAGCTCCATATACTCGAGGTTTTATAAAATGCATAACACCTGCAAGGGTGTACATAATAGACATAACGTAAAAATGCCAAGGCATAAGCTATAAATTAGGGTGTTTTATAAAGGTACAACTGTGAATTGTAAATTAAGAAAGATGTATCTTAAAACTCGGCGTTGTATTTTTTGCTTCCTGCCACTACGCCTTCATTAGTTACTTGTAAGTGTTTAGGCAGTTTATTGTCTCTAGGTAAGACCGCAAGATAGCGATCTGAGTTACTAGTAAATACGTTTTTATACATAGGTTTCCTGTTGAGGTCTAGCATTATTACTAGCTCATGTATAAATTCTTTATGATGAATGAGATCTGTACTTCCTAAGTGGAAAATACCAGAGAGTTTCCTGTTTATGATATAGTGTACCTGCTGGCAGAGTTTGGTATCTGTAGTAGTATTCATCACCAGATGCGGAAAAACTTCTATAGCATCTCCTAGTAATAATTGATTTTTGAGTTCTTCAATTCTTGGTGATCCTACGCCAAAAACCATAGGAAGTCTCACAATCGCATATTGCGACTCTGGTAAGTGACGCATTAAGAGCGTCTCAATTCTAATTTTTAATTTACCATAGATACTTTCTGAGAGTGTTTTATCATTCTCATAACTAGGGTAATTCGTAAAAGCATCAAAAACATTTGCACTAGAAATAAATACAATACGACAGCCAGATTCTTGAGCATAAGCAATCATAGATTCATGAGCCTCTAGCTGGTCGCCAAAAGGACCTCTAAGTGCCGCTATAATTACAGATGGTTTTATCTTGAGTAGCACTTCATACACATCATCTTCTACAAGATCAAATCGTAAATAGTGTTGATTATCACTGTATATCTTTCCAGAGTGATAGGTGCCATAGGTGTTGTAGTACCTATACAATTCCTTGTATAAAGCACCTCCTAGAAAGCCACTAGCGCCTAGTATTAAAACTTTATCTTTTGATTTTTTAAATGCGATAACTACAATTTTTTAAATAAAAAACTCCCGAATTCCAAAAGTTAGTCCTTTGGAATTCGGGAGTAGCTTTTCGGTTTATTATCCTTTATAGAAAGGTGTCTTTACAACGGTTGCAGGTACAAGATTCTTACGTATTTGTATGAAAATTTTTGAGTCCGCTTTCGCGAAAGCGGTATCTACATACCCCATACCTATACCTTTATTTACCGAAGGGCCCATAGTACCAGAAGTTACGTGACCTATCTTATTACTATCTGCATCTACGATATCATATCCTTGACGAGGAATTCCTCTTTCTGTAAGTTCAAAACCTACAAGTCTCTGTTTAAGTCCTTGTTCTTTTTGAGTTTTTAGGTGCTCGCTATTTACAAAATCCTTAGTGAATTTTGTTACCCATCCTAAACCTGCTTCAAGCGGAGAAGTACTGTCATCTATATCATTACCATAGAGGCAATATCCCATTTCTAAACGCAGTGTGTCACGAGCAGCAAGACCTATAGGTTTGATTCCCCAGTCTGCACCAGCTTTAAAGACATTTTCCCACAGTTGTGCAGCATCTTCATTTTTACAGTAAATCTCAAAACCACCACTACCAGTATATCCTGTAGCACTAATAATTACGTTCTCAATACCTGCAAAAGGTGCCACCTCAAACGTATAAAATTTAATACCAGCAAGATCTACTTCTGTAAGCGATTGCATAGCTTCAATAGCTTTAGGCCCTTGTATAGCGAGAAGTGAGTGTCCCTCCGAGATATTACGTAGCTCTGCATTAAAACTCTTTAATGTATTTTGAGTTTCTAGCCATGCCCAGTCTTTATCTATATTACTTGCATTTACTACAAGCATATATTGATCTTCCTTAATACGGTACACAATAAGATCATCTACAATTCCTCCTGTATCATTAGGAAAACAGTTATACTGCGCTCCGCCCACTTTTATTTTTGAAACATCGTTAGAACAAACCCATTGTAATAATGACAGTGCATTTTCTCCAGACACAAGAAATTCACCCATATGTGATACGTCAAATACTCCAACACCACTTCTAACGACGTCGTGCTCTGCATTTACACCTTCATAAGAAACCGGCATATTATAACCAGCAAATGGGACCATTTTTGCTCCTAGAGATTCATGTACTTCAGTTAAGGCTGTATTTTTCATCTTTATTATAGTTCTTTTGGTTACACAAATGTATGAAAAGGTGGCAGTTTGCGAGGTAAATAAAAAGTAAATTATCGATGTAATACCTCAATAAACGACGTCTGTGGCAATATGGGCTTAAAGCATATATAGCATCTTCTGTTATTTAATTAATAATTAAATTTGACGGTTATGCTACAGTAATGATTATGAGAAATATAACCGTTCTTTTTTTACTTGTCTTGATACCAGCTCTTGCGTGGTCGCAAGAAGGTATTATTTGGGAGAAAAGACTTGATACATACCCTGTAGATAGAACTACGGAGGCTCAATTAACTACAGACGGTGGTTATATTATAGGTGGGCATACTAATAAAAAAACCACATTAGACCAGTATGCAACTGCAGAGACCGATGTCTGGATGGTCAAGCTAGATGGAGAAGGCGCTGTAGACTGGGAGAGACTAGTGGCTTCAAGAAATAAAGCCGTTCTTAAAAGAATTTTTCAATCGCCAGAAGAGGCTAGGCTTATTAGATCTACAGTAATAAACGCAGATAGTATAGCATCCATAAATACAGACCAATTTGCTATTTCTCAAAAACCTGAACCACCACAAAAGATTCAATCTAGAATGGTGCGTTCCAGTAGATCAAGTTATAAAACACTAGAAGATAGCTACAGTGACCCTACATTTTTAGAACAAGAAGTTACAGAAATAGAAGTCACAGCGTCTCAAGATGATTTGTGGAGACTACATCTTGACCCAGCTTTACAAATGAATTGGAATAAAAATCAGCTTGCTGGTACAGAGCGTAAGTTACGTAGTGTAACTACTGCTGCCTCTGGAAGTACACTAGCTGCAGGATATACGACCAAAGCTATAACAGACGACGCAACTACCTTAGGCGATAAAGATTTTTATGTAGCAAGTTACGGGAAGGCAGGAAAATTAGAATGGTCTACCACCATAGGTGGAGCAAAAGACGATCAGATTGTAAAAACTATTGCCACTCAAGATGGAGGTTTTATACTAGGCGGTATCTCTGAGTCTGGAATAGGAGGAACGAAAACAACTAAAAATCTAGGGGGAACAGACTGGTGGGTTGTTAAGATAGATAGTCATGGTAATATATTGTGGCAGCGTAGTTTTGGAAATTTTACAGATGATAAGCTTACATCCCTACAAGAGCTAGATAATGGAGATATTTTACTAGGAGGCACAAAAGCAATTATAGCAAAAAATCAATATCGTACAACTCAAAATGGCGGAGTTACAGAAGACTTTTCTATTATTAAAATTAATAAAGTAGGTATCGTAAGATGGGAGCTAGAACTTGGTGGTTCTGGTAAAGAATATCTTACAAGTGCTTTACAAAAGGAAAACAACGAAGTGATCATCTCTGGGATGAGCTATGCCGATTCAGACAGTGGTAATGGACAAGAAGAGGAAGTAAGTGACATCTGGGTGATTAATTATGGAATTAAAAACCTTGAATCTTTTGATGAAATTTTAAAGAAACGATTTGGAAAAAAGCGTACAGTGTTTAGATCAAATGCTGCAAAACGTTTCAACCGACTTGAATACTATGATGAGCAAGGTAATCTTCTAGATACAAGATATACCTACAAAATAAAGCGTCTTGCCCTTAAACACGCAGAGATCGTAAAAGGCACAAAATACATACGAGTACTCTCTGGGAATACAGCAGCCATTGTAGATTGGGACTAATTACCTAATCCGCTTATGATTTTATAAGACGTTTGCATGACTGTTGTGAGAACACTTCAGTATTAATGCTATTGGGTATCGTTATTTCAAAAGATAGTGTTCTTCCTTAATTGATATTATATTATTAATGCTTCCTGAAGTGAATTCGGGACGATTTTCGCGAAAGCGAATTATCCCAACAAATACGTCTTTAAATCTTCATAATTCTTCACGGGGATGGTCTCCATTTTTTTATCCATCAACTCCTTAATTTGTTCAGGGAGCTCAATCTCACCTACTACAGGCGTTACTGCTGGTAAAAACTTTACGGGATGTGCGGTTTCTAAAAAGACTCCGTAAGCGGCTGGTTTGTCATGCAAATATGCCTTAAGCCCTAAGTACCCAACAGCGCCGTGGGGATCTGCTATATAATTATGATGTTGATGTAAATCTAGCATCGCAGCACGTGTAGCATTATCACAATAGGAGTATGATGAAAACTTTTGAGATAATAACTGTCTGTCGTTTTCAAATAACTGTAATACTCTTATAAAGTTGCTAGGGTCACTCACGTCCATTGCATTACTTATGGTCGCAACGGTTGCTGTAGGAGTATACTTTCCGCTTTGCATGTATCTAGGGATGGTTGTATTGCTATTTACCGCTGCTACAAATTGGTGCACAGGCATTCCCATCATATGAGCTACCATACCAGCACATATATTACCAAAGTTCCCGCTAGGAACAGAAAACACGAGGGAATCTGCTTTTCCTTGCTTCTTTAATTCTTTATAAGCAAATAAATAATACAATGACTGCGGAAGCCATCTTGCGACATTAATACTATTTGCAGAGGTGAGTTGTTTTATACTTGTAATTTCTTGATCTAAAAATGCCTTCTTCACCATTGCCTGGCAATCATCAAAAGTGCCATCTACTTCAAGTGCGGTGATATTTTCTCCTAAGGTGGTGAGCTGTCGCTCTTGCACATCAGATACTTTACCTGAAGGGTAGAGGATTACCACTTTGATACCTGGCACTTTATAAAAACCTCTAGCAACAGCTCCACCGGTGTCGCCACTGGTAGCTACAAGTACAGTAACTTCTTCTTGTTGATTACGTTCTTTTAAGAAGTGACCTAGACATCGCGCCATAAAGCGAGCTCCTACATCTTTAAAGGCCATAGTAGGTCCATGAAAAAGCTCTAGCGTTGCCACATTATCTTCTATAGGAACTAGCGGGAAATCAAAAGAAAGTACATCTGCTACAATTTCTGTAAGCGTAGCCTCGTCCATACTATCGCCTACAAAGGGTTTCATAACTTCTACAGCGATCTCTTCTTTAGATAAATGCTCAATCTTTTCCCAAAAAGTAGCAGGAAGTACTGGGATATTTTCAGGAAAGTAAAGTCCTTTATCTGGAGCAATTCCTCGTATTACTGCTTCGTCAAAAGTAACGTTTGGCGCTTGCTTATTAAGGCTGTAGTATTTCATATATAGACAACTAGCTAACTAAAATTATGCATTTTGTTTGTAAAGTAAATCTAATAGATTTTAATCAGAAATATGCCTAAATAGCAGTAAGATGCAATATGCTGATAGTGGTAGATTATGGCTTTTAATTTTGATAATCAGCGAGTTGTGGTAAAAATAAAACGCCATTCATCAAGAATGGCGTTTGTATTGCTAATTATGTGGTAACCGATTACTCTACAAGTACTCCACCTTCAGGTTTTGAAAAAGTTGCTACATCTAGTTGCGTAGTAGTTGCTGTTGGATTTGTAAAATTCATAGCATTCCTCATTTCTGTAGGCTTGCCATCTACTACCTTGTACCATTGTAGTTCGCTAGGTAATTTGAGACCATTTACATCTTGCCATGTTGCATATTTAATAAAGCTGTAACGTTCACTTGGTCCATCACTACCTGCTGTCACTGTATATGCTAGCCATGCCATTTCGTTTGTAGTAGGATCATTATATAGGATGTAATTATCATCAGGACTATCACCTACGTCGCTACCAAAGCTAATTTTAGTCCCAGGGTAGCTTACACCATCCATTTCTAAAGCAGGAACCTCTGAGTATGTGATTCCTTCATCACTTAGCACAAATGGCATTGCATAAAAATAAAACATCAAGTTATGATAAAAACGAGCTCTCTCTGGTTGGAAAGCGATGGTATCTTGTTTTAACCATAAATCTTTACCATCATATCCTAGAACAAAATCTTTAGTCTCAATACGTGTTTTACGAGATTTAAGATCAACAGTATGTATTTCGTTTATGTCTCCTTTAGGTAATGTAAAACATAAGTTATTCATGTTATTCCAAGTATCAATACCGCCGTGCGCTTCAAAAACTTTAGAAATTTGATCTGGGTACACTCTTGATGGAGTTTCTACGACAGCAACTTCTTCGGTATTTACGGTTGGTTCATTTTTGCAACTTGCAAAGGCAATAAGTCCAGCAAGGAATAGGATAGATTTGTTCATAGTATATTATTGGTTAGAATTTATATTGTAGTCGTATTGAATTTATAGTCTTACAAAACTCGTCAATCATTTTCAGATAAAGAGAAAAATTCATCTATCGCTTGATAAAAGCATAGCATCTATTGTTTAAAATAATGAGGTAACTGTAAATTACTCAGCTTGCCAAGACTCTTGTGCACTCAGGCAATTATTTTCTTCTAGTTTTTCTCTAATCTTCAGAATATTCTACATTTGTGCTATGTCAAAATATATTTCTAGTATCCAGAATCCAGCTGTAAAAAGACTACTACAACTTCAAGATAAGTCACGCGCACGTAAGAAGGAGGGTGGTTTTATTATAGAAGGTGTGAGGGAGATAGCACTTGCTATTGCCGGAGGATACAAGATTACAGAGGTTTATTTTAATGAAGCTGTAATTTCAGAAGATGAGGTTGCTGGGATGGTAAATGACACAGCGATGATGACAAGCTTATCTACCGAGGTATACCAGAAAGTCGCTTATAGAGCAGGGACGGAGGGAGTTATCGCTTTCGCGAAAGCGGAAACTAAAACCTTACAAGAGTTGGCGCTACCTAAAAATCCGCTACTATTAATTGCCGAAGCACCAGAAAAGCCTGGAAATATAGGCGCACTATTAAGAACAGCAGACGCTGCTGGAGTAGATGCAGTAATTATCGCAAATCCCAAAACAGATTTATACAATCCTAATATCATACGATCAAGTGTAGGCTGTGTGTTTACCACACAAATTGCAACAGGAACAACCGCTGAGGTGATTTCATTTTTACAAGAAAAAGGAATAGCGGTTTACAGTGCTATTTTACAAGAGGCGGTAGACTATGCAGCACAAGATTATACAACGCCTACAGCAATTGTGGTAGGAACAGAAGCTACAGGATTATCTCAAGAATGGCGCACGGTGGGTACAAATATAAAAATCCCAATGCGTGGTAAAATAGACTCTATGAATGTATCTGTTGCTGCGGGAATCTTAGTTTTTGAAGCACGCAGGCAACGCGGATAATAGGTGTTTTAAGAATAAAAATAAGCTTAATCAACAAGCGCAATCTTCATATATACATTTGCAACTGGCCACTCGCTGCCGTCCACTTTTAGCTTATTAATTTCATCTACAACATCCATTCCTTTTGTCACTCGGCCAAAAACGGTGTGATCTCCATCTAGGTGATGGGCTCCACGTTCTGGCTGCACAATAAAAAACTCAAAAGGAGCAGTCGCATTACTCACATTTTGCTCGGTATATTTAGCCGATGAAAATGCTCCACGCGTGTGTGTATGTGTAGGATTTGCTTCATTTGGAATTAAATAACTCCCAAAGCTCGCTCTGTTTCGCGCAGTGCCTTGCGTATCATTATTACCTCCTTGTACCACAAAATTAGGCGATACTCGGTGGAACTGCGTCGTATTAAAATAACCGTTTTTTACAAGCATGATAAAATTTGCTCTGTGCAGCGGAGTATCTGTAAAAAGCGCTACTTCGATTTCTCCAAAACGTGTAGTAATCTTAACCTTAGTCTCAGGATTTAACTCACCATAGGCTGTAAGAAAATCAATAACCATTTCTTGACTCGTAATAGTAGGCTCTTTTATGGTGCCCATTACGAGTGATGGGTCTATTTTTTTTATGTCTTTTTGTTGCAGTGCTAGCGTGTCTTTTTTTGCTACTTCTTCCTTTACAGAATTAGGTGCAGATTTCTTATCTTGACAACTTGTGCTCGCTAGTAGCGCTATAATAATCCAGAGATACGTACGCATAAATGAAATTTGAATCATTTTTAGAATTAGCTTCAAAAATAGGAAATCTCCCGCTTCCAGGACGGGATGTGCAACTAGAGATGGCACCTACAGAACGCCTTAAAGAATTCGAGGAACTTGAGATCTCTACGCGTAACCCTAGACAGGCTGGTGTAATGTGCTTGTTTTATCCTACGCCAGATGGTGATACGGAGTTTATACTCATTTTACGTAAGACCTATGAAGGTGTTCATTCTAATCAGGTAGGTTTTCCTGGAGGAAAGGTAGAACTTACAGATAGAGACCTTGCTCATACAGCGTTGCGAGAGACAGAAGAGGAGGTGGGCGTCCCGCAATCTCATGTTGTAATTACTCGCAAACTCACAAATATTTACATTCCACCTAGTAATTTCTGGGTGCAGTCATTTATAGGACATCTAGATCATACTCCAGCATTTATTGCTCAAGAAAGTGAGGTCGAGTCTTTAATACCTGTACCACTTTCTGAGTTTCTCTCTGATACTTGTATAACGACTCAAAAGCTCTCAACCTCGTATATGGATGATATGGAAGTACCCGCATATAAATTGCAAGGTCATATCGTTTGGGGGGCTACGGCAATGATGCTCAGTGAGGTACGATCGCTTCTTAACACTTCTTTAAAATTGTAACGCCTTTTGTATCTTTACAGGCTGTTTGTAACCAAGTACGCTTTCGCGAAAGCGCACTCAAACACAACCAATTTTTAAACGATACAATGGGGATATTTAAAAAAAATCCATTTGGACATATACTATTCTTAAAACGCTGGCTTATAAGAATTGCTGGTGCAATGACGCATAGACGTTATCGCGGTTTTAATGAATTACAGATAGAAGGGTCTGAAATACTGACTAATCTTCCAGATAGAAACGTATTATTTGTTTCAAATCACCAAACATATTTTGCAGACGTGGTTTCCATGTTTCACGTATTTAACGCGAGTTTAAGCGGTCGTACAGATTCTATAAAAAATATAGGATATCTATGGGATCCAAAACTTAACCTTTACTACGTTGCCGCTGGGGAAACTATGAAAACAGGTTTACTGCCTCGTATTTTTGCATATGCAGGAGCAATTACAGTAAGTCGTACTTGGAGAGAAAAGGGTAAAGAAATAGATAGACAGGTAAACTTCAAGGATACAGAAAATATAGGTATTGCCTTAGATGATGGCTGGGTAATTACGTTCCCTCAAGGAACTACAAAACCGTGGAAACCTATTAGAAAAGGAACCGCTCACATCATTAAGAACTACAAGCCTATTGTAGTGCCTATAGTGATAGATGGTTTTAGAAGGAGTTTTGACAAGAAAGGGCTGCGTATTAAAAAACGTGGTATTCTTCAATCTTTTGAGGTAAAAGAACCACTTGTAATTGATTATGAGAACGACTCTGTAGAGAAGATTGTAGAGCAACTAGAATATGCAATCGAGCAACATCCATCTTTCTTAAAGGTTATCCCAATGGAAGAGATAGAAGCAGAAGAAGAGCTTAATAAAAAGAGAAAGTGGGAGTATTAATATACTCACCTTACTAAGAAAAAAAGCGAGAGCAACCGTAAGGTCGCTCTCGCTTTTTATATGCTTAAAAGGCAACAGCTTGACCTATTGCCTTAATCAGAACTCAAACCCCCTAGATTTAAAGTTCCAATTTTTTAAGTTGATCATAATTAGCTTTTAGCCTTTTTGTTAAACGGCCATATATAAGTCTATAAATCAAAAGCAGGACTCCAATAAATAAACCTAATAGTAGAAATAATACTACTATAAGAACAAGAGGACTTGCAATGTCGAAGGTTTTTGGGTCATTGTAATATGCTACGCCAAACACTAGTAATGAACCTATGAAGATAAAGCTTACATTAAACCATATATAAAGCTTGACAGTACCTCTCGCTTTTAAAATATTTTTCATCAATTCCTTAGCACTATCTGTTGCTTTAATAGCTCTGTAATTCAAGTAAAAACAAACAACAAAGTAAGCTAAGGCGATATAATTTATTACAAGTAAAATTTTATCAATTTTAGTTATTCCGGCCTTTTCTTCAAAAGCTACATTAGCATCTCTATGGTCCAAAACAAAGTTGAGTACTATCCAAAAGGAAAATTCAATGATACTTACAAAAAGTATCCACTTTACTACAGAAGATGACTTTTTAAGTAGCATAGGGTACAAGTCTGCCTTCGTATATTTAGGAAGTGATCCTTCCTGCTTTTGCCAATCTTTCTTTAGCATTTCTAGTTCATCTACCATAGCTTATGGATTTAATATTTTTTTGAGCTTTTTCTTCACTCTGTTCATCTTCACTCTTGCATTTACCTCTGTGATACCTAGGGTTTCAGAGATTTCACTGTAGTTTTTATCTTCTAGATATAAAAAGACGAGTGCCTTATCTATATCATTAAGCTCTTTTACTGCACTATACATCAACTTTAATTGTTGCTCAACGGTATCATCATATTCTTGTGATGATATACGAAACATGACAGAATCAAAATCTTGAGTCTGGACCGTTCTTTTAGATTTACGATATAAAGTGATGGCGGTATTTAATCCCACTCGGTACATCCACGTACTGAACTTTGAGTCTCCTCTAAACTTTGGGAAGGCACGCCATAATTGTATCGTAATCTCTTGAAAAAGATCATTGTGTTGATCCCGATTGTTGGTATACAAACGGCATATCTTATGCACAATGTTCTGGTTCTCTTCCAGAAGGGTTACAAAATTATCTTCGACTGTTTTATCCAATGGTTGGTGGCTTAGTTAATGGTAAGTAGAGATTTCTTACAAAGTGTTACAGAATAATTCTAAAAGTTTTATTCTAATTCTGGTAACGTCCAAGTGACGCTATATAATTGAAGCCTGAGATGATCAATTAGTAGATGCCTAAAAGAAAAAAACCTCTGCTCCCTAATTGCAGAGGTTTTTTCTTACTTGTTAAATTCTTGAACTTTCAACGGGATAAATATAGATATAATAGTTGTGTAAGCACATCCTCATATGTTACGTTTAAGTAAAATCAATTACTAAATATTGCTTGTTGTAGCTTTAGTAAACACGTTTATAGTTCATTAAAAAATTAATTTTTTTTTGATTTTTTTTTGAATTTTTTTACTTCTCAGATAAAAGCAAATGTTATGGTCATTACGCAAACGTTATAAATGTTTTTCTTGCTTTAAAACCTTCTTAAACTTCTATGTGAAAAATTATTTTTTTAGGACTTCAACCTTATGATTTACAACTGGGAACTCTAAAATGACGGTTGGGAGTATTACGCTTTCGCGAAAGCGTAGTTCGCTCCATATTTGCTCAACAATCAATCAACCGAACTAGTTATGAAATCGCTCTTACACATTCTCGTTTGCCTATTATGTTATCAATTAGCTGCCCAAACCGTCGTTTCGGGAAAAGTCACAGATTCCAAAGGAATTCCCATAGAAGGCGCAAACATTTTTATAGATGGCACTTATGATGGAGCCAGCACAGCAGAAGATGGATCATTCTCTTTTACCACAAGTGAAGAGGGAACGCAGTTACTTAAAGTCACCTTCTTATCATACGAACCGTATGAGTCATTTATGGAAGTAACGACTTTTAAAGATCTTAAAATCACATTGCGGGAAGATGTAAATTCACTAGATACAGTTGTACTTTCGGCAGGGACCTTTGAGGCTAGTGATAATAGTAAAGTCTCTGTGCTCAAGCCGCTGGATGTTGTGACTACGGCAAGTGCGTTAGGAGATTTTGTAGGTGCGTTACAAACGCTACCTGGTACAACGACCGTTGCAGAGGATGGTAGACTCTTTGTGCGTGGAGGTGATGCCGGAGAAACGCAGATATTTATAGATGGCATACGTGTCTTTACTCCATATACACCTACAGCAAATAATACGCCTACTCGTGGCAGATATAGCCCTTTTCTTTTTGACGGGATTACTTTTTCCACTGGAGGATACTCGGCGGAGTATGGGGAGGCTTTGTCAAGTGTTTTACTATTGAATACCATAGATGAGCCAGATCAAAATAAGACAGATATCTCTCTTATGTCTGTAGGCGGCGGACTAGGAATTACCAGAAGATGGGAGAAGAGTTCGCTCAGTCTCAGTACCTCTTACATAAACCTAGCTCCTTATGTAGCATTGTTTTCTAATCGTAATAATTTTAATAAGCCTTTTCAAACCTTTTCTGGAGAAGCGGTCTATCGCTACAGGACAGAAAATGGTTTGTTTAAATTATATGCAGCAGGAGACAAGACAAGTTTTGACATTACGCAAGAAGATATTAATAATCCAGAAGGATTCACGCTTGGTTTGAAAAACACAAATATCTATTTAAATACTAGCTATACTGAAATGCTAAGTGATACTTGGAGTATACAAACCGGAGGAAGTTATACGAGTGCTCAAAATGATACATCCCTACAATCGACTACTTCAATTGAGAATAAAGAGAATAGTGCGCACTTTAAAGTCAAACTTAAAAAGCGTTTTTCAAATAGGCTTAAACTAGCCTTTGGTGCGGAGCATTTTATAACAGATTTTCAAGAGGATTTTAATGGAGTCTTTGATGATCAGAATATCGTAGCAGCCTATGATTTTAAGAGTAATATTTCTGCGGTTTTTGTAGAAAGTGATATCATTTTCTCTCGCAATTTTGCATTGAAGCTGGGCGCTAGGGCGAGTTATACAGATTATATGGAAGGAGTCACATTTTCGCCTAGAGCGAGTGTAGCCTATAAAACAGGTAAAAACAGTCAGTTTTCTTTGGCATATGGAGATTTTTATCAAAATCCGCTCAATGACTTTTTAAAATTTAGTCTTGATCTTGATGCTCAAAAGACGACGCACTACATAGCAAACTATCAGTATAGCAACAATGGGCGAATATTTAGAGCAGAGGCGTACCGTAAGAGTTATAGTGATTTGATTACTTCTAATACTGCATTTAATAATCCAGAGAGCGTTTTTGCAAATGAGGGAAATGGTTATGCGCAGGGAGTGGATGTTTTTTGGAGAGATAATACCAGTATAAAAAATATGGATTACTGGGTGAGCTATTCCTACTTAGATTCAGAAAGGAAATATCTTAATTTTGAGGAGCAAGCTAGACCGTCTTTTGCGAGTCCTCATAACCTATCTGTGGTGGGGAAGTATTTTGTGGAGGACTGGAAATCGCAAGTGGGTGTAAGTTTCCAGCATAGCTCTGGGCGTACGTACACAGACAGAAATAGAAGTGGTTTCTTACAAGCAAACGCAAAGTCCTTTAATAGTTTAAGTATAAACTGGGCGTATTTATTATCGCAGCAAAAGATCCTGTATTTTTCTGTAAACAATGTACTTGGCTTAAGAAACGTAAATGGATATCAATATGCAGATGCTCCTAATCCTGCAGGTACCTTTGACCGTAGAGCATTACGTCCAGCAACAGACCAATTCTTTTTTGTAGGCTTTTTCTGGACCATTAGTGATGATAAGAATAGTAGCCAGCTAGATAATCTATAGTGCGCATATTCATTTTGAAGTAGTATTATAAAAGAAGTATCTTAGTGAAAAAATAATAAGAGTCTATGAAATATTTACTTGTTGTATGCTGTCTAGTGATGTTTATTTCTTGTGGTGATGATGACCAACCAGACCCAATAGTGGAGATTTGTACTACTGAAGTGGTGCCATCCTTTAGAATTACCATTAGAAATAATGATGATAATTCTTTATTAGAAGGAGTAAGTATCGTTGCCAAAGACCAACAGTTTGAAGCTACGCTTACAGAAGAAAGTCCTGGAGTATATGTAGGACCGGATGAGCGTGTGGGAAGCTATTTCTTAATTATTCAAAAAGAAAACTTCCAGACCATCATCACAGAGACTTTTATGGTAGAGGAAGATGAATGTCACGTAATTACTGTTGCAAGGTCATTTACATTACAACCGCTATAATAAATAATATTGTTATTCATAATGAAGCCCAAAGAGATCTTTGGGCTTTTTTTATGCTTGTATGAGTGTAACAAGTTAAGGTTTATAGCTACCTATAGCTACAATCAAAAAATCAACAAGAATGAACGCACATGAAATAGACTATGAGATCTTTGGAGAAGAGATGCAATATGTAGAAGTAGAGTTAGATCCGCAAGAAGGTGTAATTGCAGAGGCTGGTAGCTTTATGATGATGGAAGATGGTATCCGTATGGAAACTATTTTTGGGGATGGCTCTGCAAAGGATACTGGCGTGATGGGTAAAATTTTTGGAGCAGGAAAGCGTCTACTCACAGGTGAGAGCTTATTTATGACAGCCTTTTACAATGATGTGGTAGGGAAGAAAAAAGTGAGTTTTGCCTCACCTTATCCAGGAAAAATAATACCTATTGATCTAGATAAAATAGGAGGGAAGTTTATTTGCCAGAAAGATGCATTTCTTTGTGCGGCAAAAGGTGTTTCTATTGGAGTCGAATTTTCGCGTAAGCTAGGTAGAGGTCTTTTTGGAGGAGAAGGTTTTATCATGCAGCGTCTAGAAGGCGATGGTATTGCATTTGTGCATGCAGGTGGTACTACTCTTAAAAAAGAACTTGCTCCTGGAGAGCGTTTAAAAGTAGATACTGGATGTATTATCGGGTTTGATAGTACGGTGGCTTATGATATAGAATTTGTAGGAGGTATTAAGAATACCATTTTCGGTGGTGAAGGGTTATTTTTTGCCACATTAAGTGGTCCTGGGACTGTTTATATACAGTCACTTCCTTTTAGTCGTCTTGCAAACCGTGTGCTAGCAATGGCTCCAAAGGCGGGAGGTAAGCAAAGAGGGGAAGGCTCTATACTAGGTGGATTAGGTGACTTGCTTGATGGCGATAATCGTTTTTAACAGTTGTTGCAACTGCTTATTTAACAAGTGTTTAACTTAAGTTTAAGATAGTGAAATATGACGAAACACGTGTTTTATAATTCTTTAAGCATTATATTTATAGAGTTCAATAACATAAAATATAGCCTATAGCATCAAACTACTTTTTAAAATCTAACCCTATAAAACCCTTCGAATATGGCGAGAGCAATGTTTGAATACACGAAGACTATTTTAGATAAGGTAAGTTTTGATAGCTCGCTATTTTGTAAAGAACTAGAGAAAGCAATTAAACGACTATTACCTTATGAAATAGATGAACTTAGAATCTGGATCAATGCATTGATTAAAACCAATCCTGATCTTGGTCATTGTCTAATTTATTTAAAATCATAAAAAAAGCCCCAGCAATGGGGCTTTTTCAATATAAGAATGGGTCTTATTTTGAAATAGGACTTATAATTTGCACATTTTGAAAGGTGATTGCACCTTTTACCACGCCAGCAATGGTAGACCTTAAGGCCTCTATAATCTGTATCTTAAGTTCGCTCTTATGATAGATAATACTTATCTCTCTAGCAGGAGAAGGTTCTTTAAATGATTTAAAAAGCTCTTGCTCTTTTACAGGTATATCAAGAGTATGCAAGTAAGGTAAAAGCGTCATACCTAATCCTTCATTTGCTAGTTTTACTAGCGTTTCAAAACTTCCGCTTTCTAATGAGAATTTCTCATTATTCATATTTCTAGGCGTAGCACATAGATTAATCACACCATCTCTAAAACAATGTCCATCCTCTAGCACTAGCATATCTTGCATGTCTAGATCTGAAGTTTCTAAAATCTCTTTATTACTCAGTCTGTGGTTATGCGGAACATAAGCAACAAATGGTTCGTAATATAAAGGTCTTTCTTTAATCATAGGATTTTCAAGAGGAGTAGCAGCAATGGCTGCGTCTAGATGTCCTTCCTCAAGCTTTTCCATGATTTGATCTGTGTTGAGTTCCTCAATCTTGAGCTTGACCTTTGGATATTTTTTTATAAAATTAGTGAGAAACATAGGCAGTAGCGTAGGCATTACTGTTGGGATAACTCCTAGCTTAAATTCACCTCCTATATAACCCTTTTGCTGATCTACAATATCTGTAATGCGATTTGCTTCGTTTACAATATTACGTGCTTGGTGTACAATTTTTGACCCTATTTCTGTAAGCTCTATAGGCTTCTTACTACGGTCAAAAATGAGAATATCAAGCTCATCCTCAAGTTTTTGTATTTGCATACTAAGCGTAGGCTGAGTAACAAATGTCTTTTGAGCTGCTCTTGTAAAATTTTGGTGCTCTGCCACCGCTAGCACATATTTAAGTTGAGTAATAGTCATGTTCTAATATATAACACAAAAGTAAGAAAATCATTGAGTGTACCTATGTACAACATCAATTTATAAGTTTTTTCTTATAGCAAAAAAAGCCAGCAGATGACTGCTGGCTTTGTAATATATAGAAAGTGATATTACATTTTAATTTCTAGTTGTACATCTTCTGTACCTACGGTAAATTTTGCATTATTCCAGCTAGGAGGTCCAAAACCTGTACCACTACCAGATGTTGCATAATCCTCTTTAGGCATCCCGTTTGCTTCAAAATCCATACGGTTATTTCCATTTTGATCATGTAATGTGATAATCCCGTAATCTCCAGGTGCTACATTTTCAAAAACTAAGGTAACCATATTGTTTTCTGGCGTTGCTCCTTGAGAATCTAAGGGTGCAGCTTTCATAAAAGTTGCCTCGTTATATAATGCTGCAGAGGCTGCACCATCATTATTTGTTAAGTTAGGAATCGTCACTGTGATGGTAACACCTTTTGCTTCTTGTCCAAAAGAAATTGTTGATACCGCTGCGAGTAATAAAAAGATAATTGTTCTCATAATTGATAGTATTAGATAGTTATTGTTTTTTGTTGATGATGTAAATATATCATCACGCTTTCGCGAAAAAAATCTTCTATTACCCAACTGTAAAAATCAATGACTGAACTGTGAGAATTCGTAATCTAAATCCGTTTGTAGTTATTTATCAGTACACTAACCCAATGTTTTTTCTAATGGTATCTAGCATTTTAATAAGGTCTTTACTCTTATCAAAAGTCATAATATCACTCTCGGTCTTATTGCTTTCAAGCATTTTCTGGCAATGCAGTATCTCATAATGATATCCATTCACACTTTCCGGAATAGGGAAATCATATGTTTTTGAAGCACCATCTTTAGTTATGGTAACATTAGTTGGCTCATGGAAACGACTGTTTATGAGTATTTCGCCATGTTCTAGAGTGATGTGACAAGTAGTGTCTGTTTTTTCATCAATAGCCGAAAATAAATTTGCTTCTACTTGATTAGGATATTCTAATTTCATGGAGCAGTGATGATCTACACCAGTTGGCCCGAGTAGGGCTTGAGCGCTCATATTCTCTGTATAACCTAATAGCGTCAGTGCAGCAAAGACTGGGTAAATACCTACATCTAGTAAGCTACCACCGCCTAGTGATTTATTATACAAGCGCGCGTTTACATCATAAGCTGCGTCAAAACCAAAGTTGGCAGCGAGATTTGTGATTTTTCCTAAATCTCCACTATGAACAGTTTCCAATACAAATTGGTAATGAGGTAAGAAGTGTGTCCACAGCGCTTCCATTAAAAAGGTTTGTTGCGCTTTCGCGAAAGCAATCATTTCCTCAACTTCCTCAAGATTCATTGCAAAAGCTTTCTCGCAAAGCACTGCTTTTTTATGTGTGAGACATAAAAGCGTTTGCTCTTTATGAAACATGTGAGGCGTAGCAATGTAAACGATATCTACTTTAGGATCTAGAAGCATTTCCTCATAGCTACCATATGCAATAGTCGCGTTATGAGTATCCTTAAAAGCTGCTGCATTGTCAATATTTCTACTTGCTACAGCATAAAGATGTGCCCCTTCAGTAAGTTGCACATCATTTGCAAATTTGTCAGCTATCTTTCCGCAGCCTAGTATTGCCCAGTTAGTTTCTTTAGTCATGTAGATCGTATTTAATTATAGCGATACTAATTAGTTGTTTCACATTTTCGCGAAAGCATAATTACCCATTATTAGTCATCCTTAGAACCTCCAAAGCTTACTTGTAGTAACATGGCTAGTCCCATTACGAGGGCGCATCCTACCACGTTGAGCCATAGATATGGGAATTCTATAATCTCAAAATGTATGAGTCCGTACACGATAATGATAATTACTTGCGTGATGAGTGCTGCTATGAACACGGCATTACTTTTTACAAATTTGATAAAGAATGCAAGTAAGAATATCCCTAGAATATTACCGTAAAAAATAGACCCTATGATGTTTACCAGCTGAATTAAGTTTTCAAAAAGGCTTGCCGTACAAGCCACAATTATGGCGAGCACACCCCACATGAGTGTAAAACCTTTTGTGCTGCGCACGTAATGTCTGTCTGTCATAGTTCCTTTATAATTACGTTTATAAAGATCTACAGCGGTAGTAGCGCCTAGCGCATTAAGTTCTGACGCAGTAGATGACATTGCAGCGCTCAGTATTACAGCAAGTAAGAGGCCTATTAGTCCGTTGGGAAGGTTGTTGAGTATAAAGTGGATAAAGACGTAATCTTTGTCATTATTTTCTACATCTGGAGCTGCTTTTGCAATGAGCACTTTACCTACAGATCTTATTTCCTTGTCAATACCTTCGTATTTATCTATTAAAGATTTTTGAGCTCCATTCTCTTCATAAATATCGAGTGTAGGATCTTTAGCATAATTAAAGGCAGCTTCTTTCTGGTTGTTTTGGTTTTGAGCGAGTTGTTGTTCTAGTGATTCAAATTCGCTTGCATAGATTGACGTTTTCACGGCTTCGGTAGCGGCAGGATTAAAGTGTAACGGTGCACTATTAAACTGATAAAAAACAAAAACCATCACTCCCACAAGAAGAATAAAGAACTGCATCGGGATTTTTAAGGCTCCGTTAAAGAGAAGACCCATTTGCATTTCCTTTACATTCTTTCCAGAAAGGTAGCGTTGCACCTGACTTTGATCTGTACCAAAGTAGGAAAGCATTAAAAAAGTTCCTCCTAATAAGCCTGTCCACACCGTGTATCTATTGCTTAAATCAAAAGAGAAATCTAACAGATTCATTTTTTCTCCAGCACCTGCGATACTCAAGGCATCTGTAAAACTGATGTCCTCCGGTAGTTTATCAAGAATGAGGTAAAAGGCAATTGCCATACCGGCAAAAATCACCGCCATTTGCTGCTTCTGAGTAATGCTAACTGCTTTTGTACCACCAGAAACGGTATAGATAATCACTACAATCCCTATAATAATATTGAGCATAGTGAGATCCCAACCCAATACTGCCGAGAGAATAATAGCTGGTGCATAAATAGTAATCCCTGCAGCGAGACTACGCTGTATTAAAAATAAAATAGCTGCGAGTGATCTCGTTTTTAAATCAAAACGACTTTCAAGATATTCATAGGCTGTAAAAACCTTTAGTCTGTGGTAGATAGGTATAAACACCAAGCAAATCACAATCATCGCAATGGGAAGCCCAAAATAAAACTGGACAAATCCCATACCGTCATAAAATCCTTGACCTGTGGTAGATAAAAAAGTGATGGCACTTGCTTGTGTAGCCATTACAGAAAGGCCTACCGTCCACCATTTTGAGGTATTACCACCTCTTATATATTCTTCTGCGTTCTTGCTTCCTTGTGTTTTATAGGTTCCATAAACAACTATAAAAATGAGCGTAAATGCTAGTACTGCCCAGTCTATTATTTCCATATTAAGAGAATGAGGTCATTAATAGATAAAACACGATAATGTAAGCTAGATTAACCAGCAGTACTATGGTGTACTTTTTTTTCCATGGGTATTTGGATACATTTTTCATTGCTTTATCTCGCTCTTTTCTTGCTTTCCTATACTTAGCATATTTGCAAATAATTTATAAGCTCCAGAAACTCCTGCAGGCAGTTCTCTAAAAAAGCTCAAGCCTGTATACATGTAATATCCGTCACCGTATGGAGCGACTAGCAAACTACCATCCTTTGCCGTTTCTCCTTTATCATTCATGGAGAGAATAGGAGTGTAGGCAGCATCCCACTTGTTTGGAAAATAAAGGCCACGTTCTTGCGTCCAGCCTTCAAAGTCCTTTTGAGTGAGCTTATTTGGGAAATTCATGATTGGGTGATTTTCGGCAAGGATTCTCACTTCGCTATTTTCATCGGTTACACGGTCTCTACTAAGTTGCATCTCATAAGGAGCTCCTATTTTTGTATCACCCCAGCGACCAGAGGTATTGTATTGTGCGATAAGTGTACCGCCGGACTTTACGTAATCGAGTAAAAGTGGCTGCTTTGCTTGCATCTCATCTACTACATTATAAGCTCTAATTCCCACAACCACTGCATCAAATTGTGCAAGCAGCTCTGGAGTGATAGTATTAGGTTCTATGATAGCAACTTGGTAGCCTATCTGTGCGAGATTATCTGGCACTGCATCTCCAGCTCCTTGAATGTAGCCTATATAATCCCCTTTACGCTCGATATCAAGTCGTACAATTTTTGCTTTGTTGGGCAAGAAGAGTGACTGTAATGGGATATGGGCATAGTCTATCGTTACAAGCTCCTCTGTGTACGTTTTATTTCCGGCGGTGACTATTGGTGTAAGATCACCTTCACTATCAGTATTAGGAGGCGTTACAGAAAACATAACTTGCTGTTCTGTACCTTTTGATGCGATGGATACGTTTACACTTTTTGGCGTGATTTTCCAGCCCTTAGGGGCATCGAGTGATACGGTACCGTTAAAATTATCTTGATGTGCTGTTACCGTTACAGGGATATTTTTTGATTCCGCTTTCGCGAAAATAATCACTTTCGAGTCTAGCTTTGATGAGACTGCTGGTACTATTTCAAAAGGTTCGTACACTTCACCTTTCACACGATCATTGTATTTAAAAACAATTGGTTTTTCTATCGAAATAGGTACTCCAGCAATGGTAAGATCAAACTTCACCGTGTTTTGTTGTGGAGTTTCTGGCTTTCCTATCATGGTAGGATCGTCTACACGGTACATTCCTAAAGTTCCTTCTTCACGTAACCAGTATGCAGAGGTGTCTTTAAAAGAGTCGTTTATGGTAACCGTTTTTTCTGTGGAAAGCGGGATGTTATTAATGAGCTTTTGATTTCCAGTAAGCTGCTGATCGCTTGATGTAACAACAGCGCTATTAAGAACTACTGACTGCTTACTTCTGTTTATAGCTTCGAGTTTTAGGGTTACTTCGCTTCCTAGAGTAGCATATCCAGTATTTGCAGCTGCTTCTAGGTAAATTCCTGCGCAGGCAGTGATGATATCTTGTAGTTCTTTAGATTTAATAGTTTTCCAGTGAGCATCGTCTAATTGTTGCACGAGTGCATATGCTTTAACTAGCTGAGGAATACTTTTTTCTGGAGCAGTAAAATCATAGTCGGCAACGACTTGATCTAATATTGTTTTAATGGCTTTACCTCCTTTTACACGTGTCCAAGTAGTATTAATTCCTTGAAAAACGTCGTTATTAGTTGGCATCTCACCGCGTAATAATTCAAAATAGGTGTCTTCTGTACCGCGGCTTCCCGTATTTCCAAATCCTTGAGACTTGTGCTGACTTCTACTAAGGGAAGAGATTTCTGTATTAGAAAGTCCTAGGCTAGGGTAGTAGGTACCTACGTCTACTTGAACCAATTTAGATTTATCTGCCTCATCAAATTTTTCTTTGCTTCCGTAAAACCACCAAGAGGTATTAAAAAACTGTCTGCTAGGCTTCCAGGTGTCTGTGTATTCTAACTGGTCTTTATATTTTGAGGCGTCACTAGCAAGGTCAAAAGCTTCTACAGAAAGCATCGCACTTGATGTATGATGACCATGTGTACTTCCCGGTGTTCTGTGATTAAAGCGGTTAATAATCACATCTGGTTTAAAAGTTCGTATTGCCCAGACTACATCTCCCAGCACTTCTTCCTTGTTCCAGATAGCGAGCGTTTCATCTGGGTGTTTTGAGTATCCAAAATCGTTTGCTCTTGTGAAGCGCTGTTCTCCACCATCTGTTGCTCGTGCAGCTAGTAGCTCATTAGTACGTATAACTCCAAGTAATTCGCGTAATTCTGGACCTATAATATTTTGACCACCATCACCTCTCGTAAGCGATAAATAGGCTGTTCTTGCCTTGACTGTGTTTGCAAAATAAGAGATAGCCGTAGTATTCTCGTCATCTGGATGTGCAGCGACGTAGAGTACTGAGCCAAGAAAGTTGAGTTTTTGAAGGTCTTGATATATTTCGCTAGCCGTAGGTTTAACAGGTTGAACGGTAATGCCTTGAGCATATATTTTCGCAAAAGCGAAGACAAATAAAAAGGCTAAAATCACATAGGATTTACGCATAATAATGAGGAGTTTGGTACTTCTCAAATATACCGATTATGAAAGGTAGCCTAAGTCCTTTAAGGTTTCTTTAACAATCTAAACCGCTTTATTAAAGGGATCATCCTCGTCCATTTGTTGGTTTTGCTCAAGGATATTTGTAGAGATTCCTTCTTCGACTAAGGTGATTCCCTTTTGTAGAATTAAACTGTTAGGGTAGGTGTGTAACCCTCCATCTGCAGTACGTAAATTAGTGTGAAAGGCCTTAATGTCCTCTATAATGGCAATAATAGGAAAGTCTTTATCATGAATTTTGATACGATCGCCTATTTTATATGGGAGTGTAAAAAATATGATTACTCCAGAGGTAAGATTACTTAGCACTGACCACTGTGCAAAAAATGCAACACCTATAATTGCAAAAACAGAGCTGGCAATTACACCAATATCTTTAATTTTAATTCCCCATATGAGGATACTTATGATGAACGCAATGATGAGCAAGAATGCATCAACATATTTCATAATAAGATTTGCACGCTTCTTTACTTTGTTTTTACGCTCAGAAAAACGACGGACAAAATATGATATAACAATTCGTAAAACGATAAGAATCCCGAGCGTAACTGCGCTATGAGTGATTTCTGGTCTAAATAAATACATCGATTATAACCATTTTTTACGTTTAAAATAAACAAGAGAGGCAACAAAAATAACAATCATGGCTCCCCAGAAATAATAGTACCCATCCTTGATAGCCAGTTCTGGTATGTGCTCAAAATTCATCCCATAAATCCCTGCAAGAAAGGTCATAGGTATAAAAATAGTAGCAATAATGGTAAGCACCTTCATCACCTCGTTCATGCGGTTTGCAATGTTTGTCGAGTTCATATCCATCAACCCAGCAATCGTGTCTCGGTATACCTCTACAGTCTCAATTACTTGAATTGTATGATCATATAAATCTCTTACAAATACCTGTGTTTTCTTAAGAACAAGATGGTTTTCTACTTTTTCAAGCTTGTTTACTACCTCTCTGAGTGGAAATATAGATCGTCTTACCTGTATCACCTCTTTTTTGAGAGTTTGAATTTCTTGAGAGTAATTTTGAGAGTTATCTGTGTATATTTTATCTTCAAGCTCTTCTATTTTATTACTCAATTGCTCGATAATAATAAAGTAATGGTCAATCACGGCATCCATAATTGCATAGGTAAGGTAGTCTGCTCCATTAGAGCGCACTCTGCCCTTTGCATGCCTTATACGTTCACGCACTCCGTCAAAAACGTCACCATCATATTCTTGTAAACATATCAGATAGGTCTTTCCTAAAATTAAGCTTATGTGCTCGACATTCAGCAGATTTTGATCATCATAATAGAGCATCTTAAAAACGATAAATAAGTGGTCGCTATACTCATCTAGTTTAGGTCGCTGGCTAGTATTTGCAACGTCTTCCATTACTAGTGGGTGCAATTTATAACGCTCTGCAATTTGTGTAAGAGCAACAGTATCACTTAGACCATTAATATTAATCCAGGTTACCGTTTTCTCGTCGGTATCTTTATGATATTCTTCTAGTCTGGCGAGCGTTTCTTCATCCAGATAGTCGTCGTTGTAATCAAAGACGTCAATACTTACAGCCTTTTGCGCTTTATTACCTGTATAGATTACGTGACCAGGAGCGTGAGAGAGTTTTTCTTTTACTGTCTCCCTAGTAATATTATTTCTCACTAAAGCGTTTACTTTTCTTTTAATTTTTTTTCTAATCATTATAAGCCAAGTTCTGTGCGTAATGCTTCGTCTTCTTTAGTTTTTTTACCCCAATATGCACTTTTAATTATTTTCATTTTTGTAGCTGTTGTGGTCATTTTCTCTCCGCCACGACCGTCTGGATATGACTCTTCCCATCCTTTAATCTGGTGAGGGAAATCACTAGAAAAACGTATAGTAAGCGTTCTGTCTAATGATGGATAATTAAGTATGTATGAGTTAGCAGTCAAGCTTCCTGTGACTTCATAAGCTTTTATAGGTGTATGCGTCATCGCTGCATAAGAAACATCTGGAATGCTTGTAAAACTTCCCGTAGGTAATAACGTAGGATCTATGCGCAATAGTGCCCATAGTTCATTTTCTAATACTGCTTTATCTAAGGTATATTTCTCATCTGCCCTGCTTTCAAAATAAGAGTGAATCTGCACCTCAAATTGATCTCTGTTATTGAGTTGTGTGTACGTATTACCACACCATTCTTGCATACTCTGCGAGACTTTAATAGCGTGCAACTCCTCATTTACTGGTAAAAATGTGCTACTCATGATGGAATACGGATAAATGCCCGTCACAAAATTTTTAGTAGCATTTAACTTGATAACAGGGATATTATTGTTGTCTTGGTTATCTGCTTTTACTTGTTTTTCTGGCAAAAAATCTTCAGTTACAAAAATGAGCGCTGCTGTTCCTTCCCTTAATTCGCCATAACGAGCTTGTTGCAACTCGTAGCTAGTGATTTCGGCAGTTCCAGCATACCAGTAGTCTTTCCACTCTTGTGAGGTGGAGCGCTGTGCTATTGGTGGCGTATTAAGGCTTGTAGCGGTATCCGCTTTCGCGAAAGCGGTATCCTTTTTATTATTGTTCTTACATCCAAAAATCATAGCAACAACGACTAAAGCGCTACCTATTAAGAATGTACTTCGATATGCTTGATGTTGTTTTGTGGATATAGACATGATATAGATTTTAATATTAAAATTACAGAAATACTATGAGTCTGCGAGCAGCATTAACGTTTCATATACTTTATGAAGTGGCATTCCCATGACATTGAAGTAAGAACCTTCTAAACTCGTCACTGCAATGTAGCCAAACCATTCTTGAATACCGTAACCGCCTGCCTTATCATACGGCTGGAAATTGTCTATATAATAGTCTATTTCTTCATCAGTAAGGTCTTTAAATGTCACTTTTGTAGTGTCATTAATAACTGTTTGTGCATTAGCAGTAGTAAATGCGACAGATGTGATTACCTCATGTGTACTACCAGAAAGCGCAGATATCATGGCATATGCTTCATCACGGTCCTCTGGTTTATTTAAAGCAACTCCGTTAAACCAAACAATCGTATCACTAGTAACAAGAATATCTTGTGCTTTCAAATTTGAAAATGCCGAAGCCTTGAGTCTAGCAAGATGATCTGTAATATCCGATCCTTCTAGCGCTTCTGGAAATATCTCATCTACAGGTTTGATATCTATAGTAAAGTCGAGTCCTAGTTCTTTAAAAAACTCCTGGCGTCTAGGAGATCCAGAGGCAAGTATGAGGTTGTGATTTTTAAGTTTTTCTTTAAGCATAGCGTTCTATAATTAGTATAAGTGGGAAAAGGAGAATGCCTAAAAGCATTATTCCTTTAAGTAGTCTAGCAATATATTTATAATCTGATGTTTTTTCTGCATTCCAGCATTGGGAGGCAACATACCCTAATGGTAGTATTGTAAATGCAAAAAGTACTACACTAATAAGTAATGACCCACCTGCAAATATAAATGTGAATAACGCACTATTAAACAACAACCCTAGTGCGATAAGAGCGCACAAAAGCATCGTGCGTTTACTGCCAATTATTATTGGTAATGTGCGATACTCCATGGCATAATCTCCATTTATGTCTTGTACGTCTTTTACAAGTTCTCGCAGTACGTTAATCATAAAGGCAAGTACCACAACAAAAGTGAATAGAGTATGACCTTCTTTTATAAGAATGCGTTCTATCCCAGACATCTCAAGAGCTTTGGCCTCAAACAACCATATAATGACAAGCGAAAAAGCAACCAGCCCACTAGTTACAACGTTTCCCAGTATAGGAATTCTTTGAAAGTATGAGTTGTAGGTATAGAGTGCTACACTCACTGCAATAAACAGCAATGAATACTCCCAACATCCTAAAATAAACGAACTGTAAATCCCTAAAATAATTCCTATGGTCCACAGTGAGATACAGTAGGTGTAAGCAGTTCGTAATGATATGTTATCAATTACATAAACTTCATTAGGCTTGTTGATACGATCTGCTTTAATATCAACAATATCGTTATGAATATATCCTGCAGCCGCTATACAAAGTGTAACAAAAGACAGTGTCGCAAATTCTAAAAAAGATAGCTGAGTACCAACATCTCTTAAATAACTCAAAGACAACTTTAAGATAAGTTGGCTTATAAAAATCATAAACAGATTAAAAGGTCTTATGATTTTTAAATATGCCACAAATCTATTGTTAGTGTGCCGAAGCATCCATTTCTTTCATCCAGTTGTTTTGCACTTTAAGCACTTGCTCAATTACATCACGTACGCAGCCATGACCACCTTTTTTATGAGAAATATAGCTAGATATTTCTTTGACTTCTTTTACGGCATCTTGAGGACAACAAGGTAATCCTACTTTTTTCATCACCGGAAAATCAGGAATGTCGTCGCCCATGTAGAGGATGTTTTCTAGGCGTATATTTTTCTTGTCTATATACGCTTGAAGATGTTCCATTTTGAGGTGTGCGCCTAGTGCAATATCTTCTATGCCCAGTTTTTGAAGTCTCGAGCGTACACCTTCGTCAGTACCACCGCTTATGATACATAGGTTGTATCCAGCTTCTAGCGCAGCCTTCATAGCATAGCCATCTTTTACATTCATGGTGCGATGCATATGCCCATTTGATGTAATGTGTAATGACCCGTCAGTAAGCACTCCGTCTACGTCAAATATAAATGTCGTAATCTGGTGTAGGTATTCTTTATAACTCTTTTCCATAGAAATGTGTAATCGCTTTAGTTATGTTTTTATAAACCGCTGTATGATCTGGATCAGTAAGCAATTTTATCTGTTGGTCAATCACCTGTTTGTCATCACGTTTTGCAGGACCTGTCTGACTATTTTTAGGTCCTTGTTGTAACGCTTTTTCGGTAGTTTTCTGTATGAGAGGATACAAGGTGTCAAAAGGAACACCGTGGACGTCACAGAGTTCTTGAGCAATGGTGTAACAGTGATTTGTAAAATTATTTGCAAATACTGCTGCAAGGTGCAGTTGCCTGCGCTGTTTGCTATTTATTACTTGTACATTATTTGATATGATGGCCGCCAGCGTCTTTAGCGTTTTTTCATCTTTCGGATCTTCGGCTTCTATGAGAATAGGAATCTCAGTAAAGTCTATCGATGTATCTTCTTTTGAAAAACTTTGCAGCGGATAAAAAACTCCTTTGTTATGCTTTCGCGAAAGCGTACTCATCGCAGTAAAGCCAGAGGTATGTACCACGAGGGAGTTGTCAAAGGGAATCTGCTCAGAGAAACTTTCAATCGCATCATCGCTTACAGCAATAATGGTAACATCTGCAGGCTTGAGATGATCTATTGAGACGGTTTCTCTCGCTATATTGTTAAAGTTTTCGAGCTTTTCAATAGAGCGACCTGCAACCTGCATGAGTATTGCTTGATTTTGCGAACCCAAAGCCTTGGCTAGATGCCAAGCTACATTACCAGTACCGACAATATTTACTTCAATCATAGATGCAAAAATAGGCTTTTTTAAATGTGCTCAGCTTTCATTTTTTATGAAGCGTCTCTCTAAGGTTTTTCGAGCCTCGTGGGTTATCTTTGCCCTCGGTAAAATTGGCCTATATTATGCAAAAGAAAATCGCCTCTATTTTATTCTCCACAAGACTGATGGGGATATTGTTTATAGCTTACTTTGTCGCAATGGCAGTAGGTACCTTTTTAGATCAAGGGCAAGAAACTTCTCCTACACCTTACTCCAGATATTGGATTTATGATGCATGGTGGTTTACACTAATCCACATCATGTTTGTGATCAACTTTGTAGGAAATATTTTTCGCTATAAGCTATTACGTAAAGAGAAGATAACCACGCTTATTTTTCACGCTTCCTTCATCATTATTTTAATTGGTGCCGGAATCACAAAATATATTAGTTATGAAGGGGTCATGCCTATAGAAGAAGGTGCGTCAGAAAGCTCTTTTATGAGTGAAAAAACCTATCTAGAAGTTTTTGTAGATGGAGAACGTGACGGAGAGCCTATGCGTCGACCGCTAGAAAAGGAGTTGTCATTATCGCCACGTCTTAATAACGATTTTTCTTGGACTGAGCGCTTTAATCATAGTTCTACAGATCGTAGTGATTATACAGATATTTCTTTCAACTTTAATAAATTTATTGATGGTGCAGAAGATGGTTTTGTAGAAGATGAAAACGGACTTTGGCATCTTAAGATTGTCGAAACAGGAACAGATAATCAACGTCATGAGCACTTCTTAGTAGAAGGGGAGCTCGTAAATATTCACAATGTGTTGTATGCTTTTAATAAGCCTACAGATGGTGCAATAAATATTGGTTTTGATGGAGAGAATTATACGTTTTCATCACCATTTGCGGGTGATGTAACTGTGATGGCAACACAAGCTAAAAGCGAAGTGCCAGAAGCTGTAGAGCAGCCACTTAAACTTAGAGCATTATACAACTTAGGAGGAAAACTTCTAGTTATTCCAGAGCCTGCAATACGTGGTCGTACAGGTATTGTCGCTAAGGAAGTGCCAGAAAAGAATCAAGAAGATGCCTTATTTGTGGATGTTACGGTTAAGGGTGAGACTAAAACTGTAGGTCTTTTAGGAGGTCGCGGTTATAGTAATGACAAGAAAAAAATTGAAGTAGGAGGTCATACGCTGTATCTATCTTATGGAAGTAAAGCGATGCCATTACCATTTGCTATAAAACTCAATGACTTCGTTGCAGAACGTTATCCTGGTACAGAAAACAGCTATGCATCTTTTGAGAGTAAGATAACTGTAGAAGATGCAGATGAGAATTTTGACTACGATATCTATATGAATAATGTACTCGATCATAAAGGTTTTCGCTTTTTTCAAGCTAGTTTCTTTCCAGATGAGAGTGGAACAATTCTTTCTGTAAGTCACGATTTTTGGGGTACTTGGGTTACATATATTGGGTACTTTTTACTCTATATCGGGATGATGTTGATTCTATTTGATAAGGGTTCACGTTTTGGCGAACTCAAAAAGCGTTTAGGAAAAATCAAGATTAAAAAATCAAAACTAGCTGCAGTGTTGTTGTTTTTCGCTTTCGCGAAAGCGGGATACGCACAAGACGATTTATCTAATAAAGCACCAGAAGTCTCAAACGGAAATGTAGAGGTGCGCGACACGATTGCTACAGACGGTGAGAATATTGAGGATATATTAGGTCTAGACGGACACAGCGAGGTAACGCATCAACAAACGATGCCTACCCAGGAGGAAATTAAGAAACTTATTGTTGAGAATGCAGTTCCTCTAGAGCATGCGCAAAAGTTTGGGAAACTTGTAATACAAGAAGATGGAGGGCGTATGATGCCTGTAAATACATTTTCTAGCATGCTTTTACGTAAGTTGAGTAGAAGCGATACGTATGAAGGTCTTACTGCAGATCAAGTAATGCTTTCCATGATTGAGAATCCGCAAATATGGACGTTTACTGAGCTTATCTACCTAAAAAAGGGTAATGACAGTCTGCGTAATATTGTAGGAGTGCCATCAGACAGAAAATACTTTAAACAGATGGACTTCTTCACTCCAGATTTTAAGTATAAGTTAGGACCATTTCTTGCAGATGCATATTCTGAAATTAATCAGACTAAGATTTCAAAGGAACTTACAGAAATGGATCAGCGTCTAGGGTTGCTAGATAGAACATTGGTAAAGGAGATTTTGAAAATTTTCCCTAAGCCAAACGATCCAAATAATAAGTGGATATCACCTATAGAAGTTAAAGATGCAGCATACAGAGCAACCGACTCGGTAATTGCAAATCAAATATTTCCTGCATACTTATTGAGCTTGCAAAAAGGAAGACAGTCTGGCGACTACTCTGATGCAGATAAAGTGCTTGCTGGGATAGAGAAATTCCAGCGTACGCATAGTAATGACATCATGCCTTCTAAAGAGAAAATAGATGCAGAGGTTTATTATAATGAACATGATGTATTTACAAAGCTATACTGGATGTATATGCTTGCAGCTGTGTTTATGATGATTTTTGTAATTGCTGCTATTTTCAATCCAAGTAAGTTTATTACGTTTATGGGTAAACTAGGAGCGGCAATTATAATAGTGCTATTTATAGTACATACTGGAGGTCTTATATGGCGTTGGTATATTGCAGGTCACGCACCTTGGAGTGATGCTTACGAGTCTGTACTTTATGTGGGGTGGGCAACAGTGTTCTTTGGTCTAGCCTTCGGAAAAGACAGTATGCTTACTATAGCTAGTACTGCATTTGTAGGAGCATTTATTTTATGGGCAGCATCATTAAACTGGATGAATCCAGAGATTGCCAATTTACAGGCGGTATTAAATAGTTACTGGCTTATGATTCACACAGCGGTAATTGTGGCGAGTTATGGTCCTTTTATACTTGGAGCCATTTTAGGTATTGTCTCTTTGTTCCTAATGATATTTACTACAGAGAAGAATAAAGAAAGAATGGATCTCAGTATTAAAGAGATAACTATCATAAATGAACTTGCACTTACCGTAGGTATGGTATTACTAGCCATAGGTACTTTCTTAGGAGGACAATGGGCAAATGAGAGTTGGGGCCGTTACTGGGGCTGGGACCCTAAGGAAACTTGGGCGCTTATTTCTCTTATTGTATATGCATTTGTCATACACATGAGACTTATACCAGGGCTAAGAGGAAGATGGTTGTTCAACTTTTCGTCTATTATCGCACTTGGGAGTATTCTCTTTACATGGTGGGGAGTAAACTACTATTTATCAGGACTTCACGCTTATCAAAGTGGTGGAGACATCGCAACTCAAAAGATATTTATTACCGTAGGAGTACTCTCAGTCTTAGGATTCTTCTCTTACAGAAAATATAGAAAGTTTTACGTGAGTAACAATAAAGCGTAGCAAAAAAACATTTGAAAATGAACTTTACAGCCATTAATTCTATCTTGAATTAATGGCTGTGATTTTTAGAGCAAGTATTAAGCTGCTATATACCTTACCTTATTGTGATGTTGTAACAGGAGCAAGCCGTGATTACTTGAGAAATATGCGGTCATTCTAAGCCGGGGGAGATGTAAGAAATTAAAGAGGAATAGAAGTTATAATAATTCCTTTATAGCCGGCTTTAGAAGGATATTTCCTTTAAATCTGTACCATCATCAAGGCCAAGTTTTGAGTAAAGGCTACTAGTCAATTGTTGTAGCCTATCATCAGATATGCTGTGCTTCAAGGCAATCATTTCATTACTAAGTCCCTTAGAAATATCATTTAAAATACGCACCTCCATATTCTCAAGACCGTATTGGTAAATGAGAGATTCCATGTAATTGTCATCTGCATCTTGTACGTTCTTGTAAGCGCTAAGCTCTTTCAACTCTTGAACTTGGAACATTAATTTTTGCTTCATCAATACTCCCTTTCTTTGAATGTCTTTAAAGGATACAAGTAGCAATATAGCAATAAGAGTGAAATTAAACGAAGCAGCTACGGCAACTTGCGCAGGTGTATAATGTATGAAGGATAGATTAAAAATGTGAAGAAGAAAATAGTCTGCTAGAAATAATATATTGATACTATAAACGCCTATAAGAATTAGTTTGCGAGCTCCTTTTGCAATCATGAGCATCAATATCCACATTAAAACAACGGTTGCGATGCATGTAATATCTACACCTATGAAACCAATTATGTTTTGGCTAATTAGATAAGTAATTAAAAATATAGTAGACAGCGTGCTCATAGCAAGCATAGCATATTTAATCCATATTTGATGCGGTCTTACTTGTAAGTAAAACATCATAAAACCTGTTCCCGAAACTCCTACTAGATAATGCCCAAATATTTCAAGAGATATAGAGATGTTATTTGTTATCCCAAAAAGATAAAGCACATTATCTTTTGTGAGAATACTTAAAAGGACGGCAAGTACTAAGAATGCAAAAAATAGAAACTGCGTATTTCTCACAATGAAGTAAAAAGTTAAAATTGCAGCTATAAGTGCTATCGCTGTTCCATAAAAGAAGCCAATACTTAGTAAGCTTCTTTTCTCTCTACTTGCAAAAGCGGATTCATCAGAGTGGTGAATAGGAAAGTATGCTTCTACTGGAAAATTTGCTTTGAGGTAAAGTGGGAATTCAAGATTTCTCTTGATTAAAAAATATGAAGGAAAGCGCGTATCCTTCATAATATTAAGTTCTTTGCCACTAGAATCGTATAATGCTAGATTATTGACATGAGAGGATTTTAGTTCGAGAATCTCTCTATCTGCAGTTATAGCATCTATCTTAAACCAGTAAATACCATTTTCTGTTCCTAGATTGTCTGAACTAGTAGAAGTGAAAGTAGCATTTTTCACTTCATCAATAGTAAGGCTTCCGTTTGTGTCTCTTAGGTAATTAATAGATTCAAATGGAGTGCCCGCACTGATGCATAGCAAAGCCAAAAGAACCATTAATATCTTCATTAGATCTAAAATTTAATAAACAATAATACGTTAAAACGCACTAAGTTACAACTTTGTCGGGTTCTTAGTGCATTTTAACGATATTTTATTGTATAAAAATTAGACCATATCTTCAGGACGTACCCATTCGTCAAATTCTTCGGCAGTTACATATCCTAGGTTGATAGCTTCTACTTTAAGTGTAGTTCCATTTTTGTGAGCAGTATTTGCAATCTCTGCTGCTTTATAGTAACCTATCTTAGTATTTAACGCTGTTACGAGCATCAAGGAATTGTCTAGAAGCTCTTTAATACGCTCATTGTTAGGCTCGATACCTGAAGCACAATGATCAGAAAATGATACACAAGCATCACCTATAAGTTGTGCAGACTGTAATAAGTTTGCAGCCATCATTGGTTTGAAAACATTCAGTTCATAATGTCCTTGCATACCTCCCACACTTATAGCAACGTCATTACCCATTACTTGGGCACAAACCATAGTTATGGCCTCACATTGCGTAGGATTTACCTTACCAGGCATTATAGATGATCCAGGCTCGTTTGCAGGGATCGAAATTTCTCCTATACTACTACGTGGTCCTGACGCTAGCATCCTAATGTCATTGGCAATTTTATTAAGAGATACTGCAAGTTGTTTGAGCGCTCCATGCGTTTCAACAATAGCATCGTGAGCAGCAAGTGCTTCAAATTTATTCTCGGCAGTGCGGAAAGGATGACCAGAGAAATCTGCCATATAAGAAGCTACAAGCTCAGAATATCCTTTAGGAGTATTAAGTCCAGTACCTACCGCTGTACCACCTAGTGCAAGCTCAGAAAGGTGGTCAAGCGTATTGTCTAGTGCTTTTAAACCATGATCAAGTTGTGATACATAACCAGAAAACTCTTGACCTAGTGTAAGTGGAGTAGCATCCATTAAGTGCGTACGTCCTATTTTAACAACGTCTTTAAAGGCTTCTGCTTTCGCTTTAAGCGTGTCTCTTAATTTACGTACTCCTGGAATTGTAGTCTCAACTACTTTTTTATATCCCGCGATATGCATTCCAGTTGGGAATGTATCATTAGAAGACTGTGATTTATTTACATCATCGTTAGGAGCGAGTGTTTTTTCACCTTCACCTATTACTTTTCCTGCAAGTTGGTGAGCACGATTTGCAATCACTTCGTTTACATTCATGTTACTTTGAGTACCAGAGCCTGTTTGCCAGATTACTAGTGGGAACTGGTCATCGTGCATTCCAGTAAGAATTTCATCACAAGCTTGTGCAATAAGATCTCTTTTTTCGGTAGAAAGGACACCTAGCTCACAGTTCGTGTAAGCAGCTGCTTTTTTAAGAATGGCAAAACCGTGTACAACCTCGATAGGCATAGATGCAGGAGCACCTATTTTAAAATTGTTTCTTGAGCGCTCTGTTTGAGCTCCCCATAATTTATCTGCGGGTACTTTTACCTCGCCCATCGTATCTTTCTCGATTCTATATTCCATAATTGAATGTGTTAAAATTGGTACACAAATTTAAACATTTGGCTTCATTTCACGTCGTTGATAAGCTGTCAATAAATGTGTTTTTTCTCTTGTGAAAAATAAATAATATCAACTATCTTTGCTTCAAACTAGAAAAGACACGATCCTATGTTCGATTTTGACCAATATTTAGGTTTTCTCGCATTCTTAACCATCCTTACTATAGGATTTTGGTTAATGATATTCCTTCTTACATTTGTAATCCCTTACTGGGTAGGAGGTTCATTTATTGAATTTATGAAAGAGAAAAGAGAAGAGCGCAAGCTTAAAAGAGAGCAAGAAAATAGTTAAGATATTTTTTACGCTTACGCGAAAATATATAAACCTTCAACATCATCTGTTGAAGGTTTTTTTATGCCATCATTTTAAATTACTCAAATACAGCGCAATTAATTAATCTTCAATAGTTTGTAAATTTCCGTTATATTTAAGATAAAATATAACCTTATGAAATACATAAAACTCATCGTCTTGCTATTCCCTGTATTATTAATAGCTCAAGTTAAAGCACTTGTGGGAGGAACGTTAATAGATGGATACGGAGCTACTCCCATAAAGAACAGTGTTATCATCATAGAAGGCGAGAAGATTACTGCTGTTGGAACCGTTGAAACATTAGCAATTCCTGAAGGGGCAGAAGTTATATCAACAGAAGGAATGTCTGTACTTCCAGGTTTATGGGATATGCATGTACATACGATGCTTAATGGTCATACAGATTATAAATATTGGGACGAGGTGTATCCACCGGTTTTAGGTAATATTATAATGCCTGCCTCTGCAGAGCAATTGTTAATGGCTGGAGTGACTAGCGCTCGAGATCTTGGAGGGCCATTAAAAGAAAGCATTGAAGTGAGAGATCGCATCAATAGGGGGGAAATTCCAGGGGCTACACTTTATGTGTCAGGACCATTTCTTCAAAAAAAGCCATATCCTGGCACAGAAGCCTTCCGCTGGGGAATTAATGGAGCAGACGATGCTCGCAGTAAAGTAAGGAAGCTAGCTAAAGCTGGAGTAGACTGTATTAAGTTAATTGATCAAGATCAAATGACTAAAGTGGAGTTACAAGCACTAGTAGATGAAGCTCACGCACAAAAGATTAAGGTAGTTGCTCATGGTCACAGACCACAAGAAATTATAATGGGTCTTGAAGCAGGAGCAGATTGTTTTGAACATACAGGGCTTTCTAGTGCTCCTAGATATCCAGAGAATGTAATGAAAGCAATAGAAGCAAGAACTGCACAGATGAACCTAGGACCGCTATTTTGGTGTCCTACAGTGGAGGGGCTATATAACTTTGAAGATGTAAGAGATAACGGAGAGCACCTAGACAATGATTCATGGCACCGAGGACTCAATGATACCATAATTGCAGATATTAAAAACAGTTTTAAACATAAAGACCGCTTACCTTATTTTCAACTTACACCAGCTAGAAAGCCAACATTAGAGACTAAAATTAATCAGCTTATTGATGCTGGTGTGGTCTTAATGGTCGGTACAGATAGCGGTATTCCTATGAAGTTCCACAGCCAGTCTACTTGGAATGAATTAGATGTTTGGGTAAATGAATTTGGTATTGACCCTATGTACGCCATTCGTGGTGCAACATACTGGCCATCACTTTGGATGGGTGTAGAAAAAGAAGTAGGTACAGTTACCGAAGGTAAATATGCAGATATCATAGCGGTAAAAGGTGATGTGCTTAGACACATCAGTTTATTACAAGACGTAGATATGATTATAAAACATGGTAAACGCTATAAATAATTTCTTTAAAAGTACGCTTACGCGAAAATATATAAACCTTCAACACAAGCTGTTGAAGGTTTTTTTATGCACCCTTGCTTCTGAATTTTAAATTTCCTTAGTTGCTAAAAGCAATATGATCTCTCAAGGTTGTAGATCTAATGCAATCTGCCTCTGAGGTATCACCAAATTCATCTACAAACTTTATGCATTGCATTCCATCTGGTAAGCAAGCTTCGCCAAAGGTAGTTTGTGAGGTGCACATGGTTGCTCCTGTGCTGTAAGTTCCTTTTTCATCTAGCTCTAAGGCAAAAGTCGACACGTAGTTATCGTTGCTAAATACTCGCAAGTACTTATTGTCTTCTACATCTATCACCTTTAAGGATGATGGCACAAGCTGTAAGCCGAGTGTCCGTGCTTTTGCTTGAAAAGCGTTTAAAAAGGAAACTTCAGAAACTGTAAATACAAAAGACTCTTTTTTTAGTACTCCTACTTCGGTAAGGCTTATTTCATCTACGCTAGGTAAATGGTCTGTACTAGCGTTAAATCTAAGGTTGTCGTCACAAGACGTAAGGAGCACAGCTGCGATTAAACAAGAAAACAAATACTTCTTCATAATACATTATACGTTAGTTTATAATTTACAAGCATTCGGTAAATGGGCTAAATTTATTCTAATTTTGAATTGGTGATTTTCTTTTCTAGTTAAATTTTTGAGGTGTTTTAGTTAATTTTTTTGGTTCACATTTTCGCGAAAGCGTATCCTTTACGCATAAAAAAAGAGCCTCCATATGGAGGCTCTCTTTATTGAAATTCACTGTACTTCTATTCGTACTATTGCTTGACGTTCTTAAGGTCTACTTCGTTTCCATCTTTGTCTAGCATTTTTACTTCGTCAAAGCCCATTTTTTTGAACTGTGCAAATTGTGTTGCAGCATCACCTACTACAAGGTAAGCCATCTTGTTTTCATCAAGATATTTATTTGCAAGCGCTTTGTGCTGCTCTAATGTCATATTACGTATTACGTCTTCCTCTTTCTCAATGTAGTCTGTAGGAAGATCATAAGCGCTACGCTCTTGCAGCATTCCTAATAATGCAAATTGTGTCTCAAAACGACGCGCATTAGATTTAATGAGTGCATTTTTTGTAAAAGCAAGATCCTCCTCAGAGATTCCTTCTTTATACTTTTTGATCTCATCTCTAAAAATCTCCACAGATTCTCCAGTAGTATTCGTACGCACGCTAGAAGAAGCAGTAAATGTACCAGGAAGCTTAGAACCGTTAAAGTAAGTACGCGCTCCGTAAGTATATCCTTTTTCTTCACGTAAGATAAGATTTACAGACCCAGAGAAAGATCCTCCTAGTTTGTAGTTCATTACTTCGGCAGGGTAAAAGTCTTGGTCTGTACGAGCCATTCCTATGTATCCTATGTTAATCACAGATTGCTTTGCTTCTGGAATGTCAACAAATAGGAGTGAGGATTTATCTCTATTATTTGCTACTGGATATTCTGGGATTGTTACTTCTTTTGCTTCCCACTTAGACTCAAGGTCTTTAAGTGCAGCTAGTGCATCTGCTTTATCAATTTTTCCTACGATATGAAAACGACTTACCGAAGGAGAGAAATTAGTATTATAAAAATCCTTTAGATCTTGCATCGTGATGCTATTAACAGACTCCTCTGTACCGCTTGTAGGGTAAGAAAAGATATGATCTTCACCGTATAATACTTTGTTATATACATTACTTGCTACTGCATTAGGATTTGCAGCACTACGCTTAATACCGTTAATAGTAGCGGTCTTGATACGTCCTAGTTCTTCCTCATCCCATCTAGGCTCAAATAAAATTTCTTCTATAAGATCCATGGTAGCGGCAAAGTTACGAGTAAGGGTATTTCCTTGGATGGTAATCGCCTCACGAGAAGTAAACATATTGATACTTGCTCCTAGTAATTCTATCGCTTCTTCTAGCTGCTCAGGAGTTTTATTTGCAGTTCCTTCCATCATAATATCTGTCATAAGGTTTGCAACCCCATTTTTATTGATATTATCAAGTAAGTGACCACCTTCTATAACGAGGTTAAAGTTTACTGTAGGAATCTCATTTTGAGAAATACCATACACTTCAATACCATTAGAAAGCTCTGCTTCCCATGAACTTGGAATTTTAAGCGCTGGTGCTTCTCCTACAGATGGAGGCGTGGCGCGATCAATTTTAGATGGTGTTTTTACTACTTCTGTAACTTCGTCTTCTACTACCTTAGTTACATTCTCTTTTATTTCTTCTTCAACAACGTCTGCTTTAACAGAGTTTTCTACAATAAGATTAAGTTGACCTTTAGGTACAAAACTCGTTTGAACGTATGGCTTCCCTTTTACGTAAGTGTTATACACGCGCATTACATCTTCCTTTGTAACTGCTTTGATATTCTCAATATCTTTTTCAATAAAATCTGGCTCACCAGCAAATACATTATAGCTTGCTAGTTGGAACGCTTTACCGTTTACACTGCTTATGCCGTTGTAAAAACCAGTCTCAAGACCTGCTTTGATACGTTCTACATCTTTATCTGTAACGCCTTCTGCTTCAAATTTTGCAAGACCTTCATCTATTGCCGCTTCAATCTGATCAAGATCTACACCGCTATTTGCAGTGATGATCACGTGAAATTCTCCTGCAATCTCTTGACTATTATTGTAAGCCGTTGTTCTTGAAGTAAGATCTTTTTCTTTTACAAGAATCTTATATAAAGGAGCTTTTTTACCGCTAGCAAGAATTTCAGCTAAGAAATCTAATGCGTAGGCATCATCTGTATACTGCTGCACTGTTGGGTACACACGGTGTAACTGTGGTGCTTGTGCAAAGTTATCCTCGTGGTACAGTTTCTTAGTTTCGGCAATGGTTACTGGCTGTGGCTCAAGTGGAGCTACCTCTTGGCGTTTTTTGATCTCTCCAAAATACTTCTCAATAAGCGCCTTTGCATCTTCCGTTTTAAAATCTCCTGCAAGTACGAGTGTCGCGTTGTTAGGACCATAAAACTTGTCATAAAATTCTTTTACATCTGCTACGGTTGCATTCTGAAGATCCTCTAGTTCGCCTATTACCTGCCAGTTATATGGGTGACCTTCAGGATAGATATTTTTATCTAGTACCCATCCCGTGTGACCATAAGGATTGTTATCTACACGTTGTCTTTTTTCATTCTGAACCACCTCCTGCTGATTTTCAAAAGCAGATTCTGTTACCGTATTAATCAAGAATCCCATACGGTCAGATTCTAACCATAGTACAGTTTCTAGTGCGTTATTAGGCACTGTTTCATAATAGATTGTTCCATCCTTCCAGGTACCTCCATTTAAAGTTCCTCCGGCATCTTGCACCGTTTTAAAGAACTGATCTTGTGGTACATTTTCAGATTCTTGAAAGAGCATATGCTCAAAAAGGTGTGCAAAACCAGTACGTCCAGTCTTCTCACGGTTAGAACCTACGGCATATTGTATGGCAAGTGATACAATAGGATCACTACTATCTTGATGCAGGATCACGTCTAGTCCGTTTTCAAGTTCGTATTTTTCATAGTCTATCGAGAGTTTTGCATCTGCTGCTTGTGCCTTGTCGCCACTAGCATTGTCTTTACACGAGGTAACAACAAAGGCTCCTGCCATAAGGACAAATGCAGCTGTTTTTAAGTTTTTCATGATCTGTGTTTTTTGATTTTTTAAGATTCTGTAAGATAATCTGCAACTTGATAACCTTATCTTAAAATTATGTTAATGACAGAAAATGAGATTGTTAATGTTATTTTCGTAACGATATAGACTTCATTTAGTATTACAAATACTTTTTATTTATGAATTCTGGATCTTCCAGCATTTATTGAAGCTACGTCTCATGCTGCGGTATTTTCTGTAAACGAACAGAAGAATAGTATTTTTGCAGCGCATCCATCAAGGCAGCACACATGAAAAAGCTCAAAAAACCATTGATTATATTATTTATTGTTGCAAACCTATATGCGATTCTCTGTGGAGGTCTATACTTCTTTCAAGACAATCTTATTTTTCATCCGCAGCAGTTGCCGCAGGATTATTACTTTGATTTTGAATATCCGGCAGAGGAGGTTTGGCTCGATGCTCAAGATGGAGCACGCTTACACGGACTTAACTTTCAGGTGGATGAAGCTAAAGGAACCATTTTATACTTTCACGGTAACGCTTCAAGTCTTGCTCGCTGGGGAGAGATTGTACAGTTTTTTGTCAAGAAACAATATAATGTCGTGGTGATGGATTATCGCCAGTATGGCAAGAGTGGAGGAGCGCTTACAGAGCAAAACTTATATGATGATAGTTTGTTGTGGTACGCTTTCGCGAAAGCGCAATATTCCACAACCCCAATAATCAGCTACGGTAGAAGTCTTGGGACAACCTTTGCGACCTATGTGGCAGCTAAAGAAACTGTGAGCCAACTCGTACTAGAAACCCCATTTTATAGTATAGAGAACGAGGCAAGTTCAAGATTTTCAATTCTTCCAGTCAAGAAATTACTCAATTATGAATTTCCTACCTATCGATTTATTAATGATGTAGCATCTCCTATTACAGTGCTTCATGGTACAGAAGACGAAGTGGTCGCATACGATCACGGAAAGCGATTATTTGACAGCATAGATCAAGAAGAAAAGGCATTGATTACTATTGCAGAAGGTGGACATAATAACCTCATTGAGTTTCCTGCTTATGAGGAAGCTATAGATAAGGTTCTTAATTAATTATCGTATCGTTTCTTCCTTGATCCACTTTGCAATGAGGGCTAGTGCCTTTGGAGCCATGGTTTGCTCTATTTCTGAGTATTCAGTTAACGCGCCAGTAGTACTTTCTTGAAAAAGATGATTAAGCCCTTCAAAGGCTACCGTTCTTGTACGCTCATTATTACTAGATGCAAAAGCTTCTTTTATAGCTTCTAGATTCTCTTCATAAGGAACTTGGGAATCCTTTTTACCATTCATTGCGATAATAGGAGTTTTGATTTTACTTAAATATGTACTTGGCTTGGTTCTCAGTAGGCTTATAATTTCGGGAGTGGTGATTTGATTTGTGATGGATGCTACTTGCTGTGCGGGTACATTAGGGCCAAGTTTGTTGAGTAGAGCTGCATTTACTTCATTTTTTAAATCTTTATGATCTTCTGGCGCATTTACAATAATCTCATAAGCGAGGCCCACGATTTCTTGTCCTTGTTGTATTTGTGCTTCTGGTACATTAAGTAACCGTTCTAGTGCTGCTTTTTGTGAGAGCATGAGTTGGTCGCCATCTATTCCAGGTCCTGCGAGCATGACTGTAAAATCTACATCATCATTAGTTGCTGCAATTTGCGGAGCAATAATCCCTCCGATGCTATGACCTATAAAACCAAATTTTGACTCTTTGAGATAAGAGCGTTTTTTAAGATAGTTAAGTGCAGCAGTTGCATCTCTCGTAAACTCATCGATACCTGCTGTTTTAAAAGTTCCAGTAGATTGTCCCACGCCGCGCTCGTCATATCTAAAAACTGCAATCCCTTGCGTGGTGAGGTAATCTGCGAGTACGTAATATAGCTGGTGGCCAAACATATCTCCATCTCTATTCTGCGGGCCGCTACCACTTATGATAATAGCTACGGGAGGATTCTTAATATAATTAGGGAGTGTGAGTGTACCGGCAAGTTGGACATCGTCCTCCTTATTTTTAAAAACGATTTCTTTTGTGGTGTAGTTAAAGGGAGCCTTCGGTTGTTGTGGTCTGTTTAATGTGATCACACCACGCTCGAGGTTGAGTGCTACGGGAAAGTTGTTCTGGATAATATTACCCGTAAAGCTATCATTTTCAAAAGCACCTTTATATGTGATATTAAAATCTGGAAAAGTCGCAACGAGTGTATCGTTTGTAAACGTAGTGGTTGCTGCTTTTCCTGCCATAAGCCCTTGGCTTGGGATATCCATTGTGGTGGCAATAGCGCTATTTTCTTCTTGAATGTGAAAGGCAAAGTCTAGCGTTTGTCCTTGAAAGTTTACGGTGCCTGTCCAGTCGCCAGTAATTTCTTGTGAGTAGGAGGTAAGCGCAATTAAAAAACCTAGGATGAGTGTAAATAAAGCTTTCATAATGTACTAGTAAAGAATATATAGAATACTAAGATACTTGTAAATGTATGGATTGAGGATAAAGTGTTCAAATTTTGGCGAAAGCCTAACAAAAAGAAACCCGAGGCTTGCGCTCTCGGGAATCTAACCAACCAAAGTTGTCTATGGCTGTAATATCAATCGGTACTTTTTAAAATTTAGTAGAAGTTGGCGATTTTTTAATCTTATAAGTAACTGTCGTTACAGAATCATCATCATTGTTATACTCCTCAGAGACCATATTACCGTCTTCATCAAAGTAGCTTACAGAAATTCCGTTTGCCGTTTTTAGTAAGTACACGTCACCCTTTGCTAGTTGGCGCATGGTACCATACTCAGAAGTATTGTTATCACGAGTTCTCATGATAGTATATCCCTCTTCAGATTCTTGAAGGTTAAACTCAGAGTCATTATAGGTATAGGTTACCTCGCGTTTTATGACAGTATCTCCTCGCTGTAAGGTTTGGTTTAATTTTCCTTCCTCTGTAGGATCCAGTTGTGTAGGCGTTACTGTAGATACTTTTTCTGTTTTGTACACAGTCTCGTTACCTAATGAAGATTTTACGGTCGTTCTTGTCGTTGTCGTTTCTTCTATTGTTTCTTGTGCTTGTGCTGCTGTAATTGTAAAAAGCGCTGCACATACTGTATATATTAACTTCTTCATGATGTCTTGTTTTGGTTCTATACAAAAGTACTTATGCAGTCCCTCTATGAGGCTTAAGGGTATCGTAATGCTTTGCTAAGTCTTTGCCAAAGTTTATGTAGTAACCTCCTCTTTCTCTTAAAATATCACAACTTTCGGTTGTTTATATAAGCTTGGTCAGGCAGTCGGTAGATCTATAAATAAGAATTATCTTTGCATCCTGAAAAAAGAGTGGAAAGGTATTTTTTCCGCTTTCGCGAAAGCGTACTATTAATACACATTATTTTATGAAAGCTGGAATCGTAGGATTACCTAACGTAGGGAAGTCAACCCTTTTTAACTGTCTGTCTAATGCCAAAGCGCAAAGTGCAAACTATCCGTTTTGTACTATAGAGCCTAACGTAGGTGTGGTAAATGTACCAGATGAACGTCTGTCAAAACTTGAAGAGCTTGTAAAGCCTGAGCGTGTAGTCCCTGCTACGGTAGAGATTGTAGATATCGCAGGTCTTGTAAAAGGAGCAAGTAAAGGCGAAGGACTAGGAAATCAATTTCTAGGAAACATACGTGAGACAGATGCCATTATACACGTGCTACGTTGTTTTGACAACGATAACATTGTACACGTAGATGGAAGTGTAGATCCTATAAGAGATAAGGAAACGATAGATATCGAGCTACAGCTTAAAGATCTTGAGACTACAGATAAGAAACTCGAAAAAGTAAAAAGAGCATCTCGTACTGGTAATAAAGAAGCGCAAGCAGAAGAAGCGGTGCTTTTAAAAATAAAAGCAGGACTAGAAGCAGGCGTGTCTGTACGAGCAATTGATATAGATGATGATGCGAGAGACGAATTTGTAAAACCATTACAATTTATAACAGACAAGCCAGTGATGTACGTATGTAACGTAGATGAAGGCGCTGCGGTAAATGGAAATGAGTATGTAACAAAGGTACGCGAGGCTGTAAAAGAAGAAAATGCAGAGGTAGTAGTACTTGCTGTAGGTACAGAGGCAGATATTACAGAGCTAGATGATTATGAAGAGCGCCAGATGTTTCTTGCAGATATAGGTCTTGAAGAGCCAGGAAGTGCTGTCTTAATACGTGGAGCTTATAAGTTATTAAACCAGCAAACATACTTTACAGCAGGTGTAAAAGAAGTACGTGCATGGACGGTAAACATAGGAGCAACTGGGCCACAAGCGGCAGGAGTAATCCACACAGACTTTGAGAAAGGCTTTATACGTGCAGAGGTAATACAATATGAAGATTTTGTAACCTATGGTAGCGAGTCAAAAGTACGCGAGGCTGGAAAGCTAGCAGTACAAGGAAAAGAATACATTGTTAAGGATGGAGATGTAATGCATTTCTTATTTAACGTATAAGTACAAGCATCACTAAGTAAAAAGCCTCACTGTGAACACAGTGAGGCTTTTTTTATGATGGTCGTTTGATGGTTAGTCAAGTATGATAAAAGATCGTAAAAGACGTGAAAGTTTATCTGATGTAGTAGATTGTATCGAGTGTACTTTTAGATACGCTTTGATCTCATCCAGCTGCTCTCTATTTTCAATAGTTTGAAAACGCGAGTTGTATTCTTCAAAAAGTGATTTAGGACTTTCTTTATTAATCACTTCAAACACGCTGTGGTGACGCGTATCATGTTTGATTTTAGTATCGTATAAGCTAGTGAGATACGCTTCGTCACCTTCTAATACTTGAAAGAAATTACCAAAAGAGTGTAGTAGTATACCGCGTACACCACGCTCATTATTGCGCTCGTTAGTATGATCAAAGATTTCTTGAATTTCTTCTTCAGATAGATCCTCAGAGGCTTTACTAAAGTAACAGATGGTGTACACAGATTTCATAACTAGGGATCTTGCGGCAAATATAAAAAGATTATGATAAATGTTTAACTATTTTTAAAATTAGAGGGACGTTATTGGAAGTTAGATGAACAGAATTGTGGGGTTTTTCTTTTGTTCTTACTGTTGTTGTTTACTGTTGTGGGACATCTCTCTAAATCTCTCTTCGAAAGGAGACTTTTTTGTTCCTTCACTTTGAAGGTAAGGTTGGGTTGGGATGTTGAGTGTTGGGCGAAGGTTTAATTATTTTTTTTAGTGTTAAAAGTACTAGGGTAGTGGGAGTTATGTAGTGGATTTAAAAAAACTACAAAAAAGTGTTGTTGTAAAGGAAAAAGCACTGTATATTTGCACCCGCAATCAAGCAGATAGCTTGGTGAGGCACTCTAGGAGAATTGGCAGAGTGGTCGAATGCGGCAGTCTTGAAAACTGTTGAGGGTCACACCTCCGGGGGTTCGAATCCCTCATTCTCCGCAAAAGAAACCCGCAACGTTGTTGCGGGTTTTTTGTTTTATACCTCGCCCCAAGCTCGCTTGGTAGGCGAAGGGATAAAACAAAAAACCTAACGAGCTGTGCTCGTTGTAGGTTTCATGCTTGCCCAGGATTCCCCTTTGGGATCACCGTAGGTAATCCCTTTCTAATTTTCACCACTTATTTATATGTAATCTCCGCTTGGTAGGCGAAGGGATAAAACAAAAAACCTAACGAGCCGTGCTCGTTATAGGTTTCATGCTTGCCCAGGATTCCCCTTTGGGATCACCGTAGGTAATCTCTTTCTAATTTTCACCGCTTATTTATTTATAATCTCCGCTTGAATGTAGGGGTAGAAAACAAAAAACCTAACGAGCACCGCTCGTTGTAGGTTTCATGCTTGCCCAGGATTCCCCTTTGGGATCACCCTAGGTAATCCCTTTCTAATTTTCATCAATTATTTATTTATAATCTCCGCTTGAATGTAGGGATAGAAAATAAAAAACCTAACGAGCACAGCTCGTTGTAGGTTTCATGCTTGCGAGGATTCCCCCTCTGGGACCACCGTAGGTAATCCCTTTCTAATTTTCACCAATTATTTATTTATAATCTCCGCTTGAATGTAGGGGTAGAAAACAAAAAACTTAACGAGCACCGCTCGTTAAGGGTTTCATGCTTGGCCAGGATTCCTACTTTGAGATCACCGTAGGTAATCCCTTTCTAATCTTCACCGCTTATTTATTTGTAATCTCCGCTTGAAAGTAGGGGTAGAAAACAAAAAACCTAACGAGCACAGCTCGTTGAAGAACGATATGGAGAGCGAGAACCCTCTAGAATACGTTTGTAATTCAAATTAATAAGTCTCTCTTCTAGTAGCTTCAATGAGCTCATATAGTTACTAAACGTTATTATCCAATATAAAATAAACCAATATATTAGTCATTAAGATGTTATTTACCTATATTTAACTAATATAATAGTCATTTTATGATTGATGTAATAACAATAAAGGACGTAAAAGTAAAGATTGGAGAGGCCTGCAAGCTATTTCGAACATCTAATAGCTTATCACGAGAAGAACTCGCAGAGACTTTAGAAATCTCTAGAGCTACGATTCAAAATATTGAGAATGGTAAGAATGCTACCTTAGACAATGTCTTAAAAGTAGCTAATCATTTTGGCTTATTGCAATCTATTACTAATGAGATAGACAAGGCTGTTACCAATCAAAACGATATTTCATTATACTAGCAGATGACCAGGGATAAAATCATAGACATTATTGTTTTTGGCCAAGAAATTGGCAAGCTAGGGTATGACTTAGATCAAGGAAAGTCTTTTTTTCAATACAATCCAGCATTTCTAGATAGTGGGGCCTACACAAACATATTTCCATTTATCTTCAAGCGTATCAAGCCTGCTCAGGTATTTACAGCATATCATCAAGACACATTTCAAGGCTTACCGCCTATGATTGCAGATTCGTTACCAGATACTTTTGGTAATATTATATTTCAAGAATGGCTCACGGCTCGAGGTATTCAAAAAGTAACACCATTAGAGCAGCTAGCCTATGTAGCAGATCGTGGTATGGGAGCATTAGAATATAAGCCTGTCAAAGAATTACCTACTACAACTACCGTAGATATTAACCAGGTTATTACCATTTTAGAAAAAGTACTCAAACTTAAAGAAGATACTAAAGGAGCAGCATTAAGCGAACTCTCCCTACTCAACGTTTTTAAAATAGGAACTTCGGCTGGTGGGGCTAGGCCTAAAATTCTAGTGTCAGAGCATAAAGAAACTGGAGAAATAATAGCTGGAGACAGCGCGACTAGTGAAGACTACAACCATTATCTCGTTAAACTCCATATAGATGATAGCGAAGGTTATAACAAAGAAAAAGTAGAATATGCCTATTACTTGCTTGCGCAAGAAGCTGGTATACATATGATGCCTTCTAAGCTTATTAATCATAAGCATTTTGCCACCTTACGATATGAAAGACAACATGGTAAAAAACAGCACGCATTAACGGTTACAGGTTTGACAGGTTGGGATTTTAAAAGTCAGCCAGAAAACTCCAGCTATGAGAATGTCTTCAAAGTAGCCTTAGGTTTAAAAGTACCTCATAAAGACTTACAACAGTTGTTCAAGCGTATGGTGTTTAACCTTATCTTTAAAAATGTAGATGATCACTTAAAGAATCATAGTTTCATTTATGATAATGACAATGACCGCTGGAACTTAGGACCCGCTTATGATTTGACCTATGCGCTCAATCCCTTGTTAACATTCAAAAGTACCTCCAGAGCTTTATCTATAAATGGTAAACGTACTGAGATACAACTAAAGGACGTACTAACGATTGCCGAGGAATTTGCAATTAAAAATCCAAAAGGGATTATTGCCGATGTTCAAGAGTTGATCCCAAGATGGATGGAGATAGCGAGTGATTTAGAAGTACCTCAGGAAATTAAAGAAAGCATTAACAATGATTTTGAAGCGTTGCTATAGTTTTCATTTTCGATTCGCTATCCTATCTCTCGCTAAATCAACGGTACTAGAACCCTAATTAAGCACCTCCTTATGCACTCCTTTTCTATAGCAGCGTTCTTCACCTAGGTATAGCGGATTACCGTGTTTTTCTGACCAGAAGCCTTCTAGTAGATCTTTGGTGATGCATTGATAGACTACGACACCTTTGTAGATGGTCTCGTCATCGCCCTTGTAATTAAAATTAATTACCAGAATATTATTCTTAAAGAAACCAGTTCCTTGTTGGCGCTGATCACCACTTATTAGCCAAGTAGCAACGATTCTTTTGTGCTCATCTAGCGCTAGTGTGAGTTCGCCCTCATAACCCGCTGCATCTGCACTTTGGTTGCTTCCTGTGATGGTGTATGTGCCTGCTAGGTCTTCTATGGTCATTGGGGATTATTTTGGATGGTGAAAAGTACGTATTAAACTATAATATTTTCTATCACGCTTTCGCGAAAGCGTAACCGTCTTAACTAAAATATATTATAAGTGTTTAACAAGTAGTTTTGGTATGACAGGATGTTCAAGTCGCGCCATTGTAGGTAATCCCTTTTAACCATTTAGATTTTAACACTGTACAACGTCATATTACTACGTCATTTACGGAGCTACTCGGGTAAAGATGTATATTTTTAGAGCTTGACTATTCATAAGATAACCTAGATTATAGATATAAATGGCAATAAAAAAATCAGAACTCTACTCATCCCTTTGGGAAAGCTGTGATAAACTAAGAGGTGCTGGCGGTATGGACGCCTCACAATATAAAGATTACGTACTTACGATGCTTTTTGTAAAGTATGTGAGTGATAAATATACGGGCGATGCAATGAGTCTTATAGCAGTACCAGAAGGTGCTTCTTTTGATGACATGGTGGCGCTTAAAGGGCAACCAGACATAGGTGACCGTATCAATAAAGAAATACTACGACCGCTTTTTGCATCAAACGGACTAGAAGGCTCGCTAGAGATTGTAGATTTTAATGATGATGAAAAACTGGGCAGTGGTAAAGAGAAGGTAGAACTGCTTTCTAAGCTTATTGCCATTTTTGAAAACCCTGCGCTTAACTTTAAAAACAACCGTGCCGAAGATGATGATGTGCTAGGCGATGCCTACGAGTTTTTAATGCGTCACTTTGCAACGGAGTCCGGTAAAAGTAAAGGGCAATTTTATACACCTGCAGAGGTATCTAGAATCTTATCTAAAGTAATAGATGTACATAAAGCAGACAAGCCATCGTTTACGGCTTATGACCCAACTTGTGGTTCTGGTTCGCTATTATTAAAAGTAGCTGGCGAAGCACAAAATGGCTTAACACTCTACGGTCAAGAAAAAGATGTAGCGACTAAAGGGCTTGCCATTATGAATATGTGGCTGCACGGCTATCCAGAAGCTTCTATTGCTGGTAAAAATACCATCGCATCTCCACAGTTTAAAGATGAGAACGGCCAGTTAAAACGCTTTGACTTTGTAGTGGCAAATCCACCGTTTTCTATTAAGAATTGGGACAGTGGTATTGTACCGCTAGATGATGTGTATAACCGTTTTAGAGGCTATGGCGTGCCACCAGATAAAAATGGTGATTATGCCTTTTTACTACACATTATCGCATCGCTTAAAAGTACCGGTAAAGGCGCTATTATTTTGCCGCACGGTGTCCTCTTTAGAGGGAATGCAGAGGCTGCCATTAGACAAAACATTATAGAACGCAAGTTGATTAAAGGTGTGATAGGCTTGCCAGCCAACTTGTTTTACGGTACCGGTATCCCTGCTTGTATTATTGTGATAGATAAAGAAGATACAGACAGCCGCGAGGGCATCTTTATGATGGACGCCAGCAAAGGCTTTATAAAAGACGGAAACAAAAACCGACTGCGTGAGCAAGACATTCACCAGATTGTAGATGTGTTTAACACACAGACCGAGGTAGAAAAGTACGCACGTTTTGTCTCTTTTAGCGAGATTGAGAAAAACGAGTACAACCTTAACATACCGCGCTATATAGATACCCAAGAGGCAGAAGATATACAAGACCTCAATGCACACCTTAACGGTGGCATACCAGATGGTGATATAGACGGCTTGCAACGCTTTTGGGAAGTATATCCTACGCTCAAATCTCATTTGTTTTCTCGCTTTCGCGAAAGCTACTCACAATTAAACGTAGCTGCCAGTGATATAAAAAGTGCCATTTACGAGCACCCAGAATTTACGGCGTATAGTGATGAGTTGGCATTGGTTTTTGATAGTTGGAAAGACAAAATCTATGACGACCTACAAGGTATTAATGAACATACTGCGCCAAAAAAACTAGAAAAACACATCTCTGAAGCGCTCTTACACGAGTACAACGGTAAACCACTGGTAAATCCCTATGCGATGTACCAGCATTTTATGGATTACTGGAATGATATGATGAAGGATGATGTGTACCTACTTGCCGAAGACGGCTGGGTGGCAAAACCAAACGTATACTAGAAAAAAACAGCAAAGGCAGAGAGGTAGATAAAGGCTGGACCTGTGACTTGATTCCTAAGCAATTGGTGATAGATAATTATTTAGCCGAAGAGCAACAATCCTTAAACGACTTGGTAAGCACCTTAGAAACCAAGCAAGCCGAAATTACAAGTTATAACGAAGAACACGCTGGTGAAGAAGGACTACTAGCCGATGCTACTAATGATAAAGGCGTTATTACCAAAACCACACTCACCAAATACCTAAAAAGCATAAAAGGCGATACAAGTGAAAAAGGTGCCTATGATTTGGGTAATAAATTATTGACCGCTTTCGCGAAAGAAGCCACCCTAAAAAAACAGATTAAAACAGCCGAAACCGAACTAGACGAGCTCACCCTAAAGAAATTTGGTGCCCTTACCGAAGCCGAAGTACGCACGCTAGTAGTAGATAAAAAATGGTTACAGACGATAAGCGACTTGTTACAAGCAGAAATAGACAGCATCTCACAACGCCTAACTGGGCGTATAAAAGAACTGGCAGAACGTTATGAAAACGCTTTACCACAACTCACCGAGCAAGCCACAACTGCCGAAGAAAAAGTAGCCAGCCACCTTGCAAAAATGGGATTGGTATGGAGTTAGAAATAAAACAAGGCGCTGCCTTGAGCTTGCCGCAAGGTTATAAGCAAACTGAGGTTGGATTGATTCCTGAGGATTGGGAAGTAAATTATTTAGGTAATGTGTCATTTGTAACCAAGTTAGCTGGTTTTGAGTACACCTTACATTTTAATAGCTATAAAGATGGAGGAGATATAATAGTTGTGAGAGGAACTAATATTACTCACAATAAGATGGATTTAAGTGATGTAAAGACCATTCCATCTGCGACTTCAAACAAACTTTTAAGAAGTAAATTATTTAAGAATGATTTAGTTTTTGCTTACGTTGGAACAATTGGACCAATCTTCTTAATTGATGAGAATGATAAATATCATTTAGGACCAAATACCGCAAAAATTTCAGTCGAAAAAGAATTAGATTCAAAATACCTCTATCATTTTTTTACAAGTGTCTTTATAGAAAATGAAATTTATGAGACAACTAGTGTTGGTGCACAGCCAAGTTTGTCAATGACAAAAATTAGAAGTTTCAAAATCGTTACACCAACCCTAGCCGAACAAAAAGCCATTGCCACGGCATTAAGTGATGTAGATGAGTTGATAAGCAGTCTAGACGCACTCATCGCCAAAAAGAAAGCCATCAAACAAGGCGCAATGCAACAGTTGTTAACGCCACCTAGCAAAGCCTGTGCTGAGCCTGGTCGAAGTAGTAGTAAACGATTGGATGGTTTTGATGGGGATTGGGAAGAAAGAACAATAAAGGAATTAGCTAAAACATTCACTAAGCAAACTGGTTTTGACTACTCCAGCCACATTAAGCCTACTTTAATTCCTAAAAAGAAACGAGGATATATACCCTTCATACAGAACAAAGATTTTTTAGGTCACAATGTCAATTTTGATACTGATTATTATATTCCAGAAGATGTAGCTATTCGATTTCCAATGATTTTATTGAACGAAAGGTGTCTAATGATTTCAATTTCTGGAAGTATTGGAAAAGTTGGGGTGTTTAATAATAAACAAATTGCTTTTATAGGAGGAGCTGTTTCTGTAGGTAAGTTTCATAATCCAGATTACTTAGATTGGGTAATGAACTATCTTCAATCAGAAGCAGGTCAAAATATGATGCTTAAAGATGTAAAGGCAGGTTCTCATCAAAATCTAATTTTAGATGACATTAGAAAAATGATTATTCCATTTCCTGACTTTAAAGAGCAAAAAGCAATTAATAAAATCCTCTCAGATATGAATAAAGAATTGGAGGAGCTTACCACCAAAAAAGAGAAGTACGAGCAAATTAAACAAGGGATGATGCAGGAGTTGCTTACTGGTAAAACTAGGTTGGTGTGATGGAGATATTTCAAATAATAGTTACCCTAGTAATCGGTATATCGCAAGTCGTTTTAACTATTCTGGCATTTAGATTTTCAAATAATTTTCAGAAGCAGCAAGTAGCTCTGGCAAAACAAAATGCATCAATCGCTCACGACAAAATGCAAATGGAATTGCATACTAAGTTCAGTGATGAATTTGAAGAGTTGCTCCCTAACCTATTGATTCTATTTGACTCTGAATCACCTAAAAACAAGACTGCTTATGGTGAAGAACAAGAAGCAATAAATACGCTTACCATAAGAAAATATTTCAACCTCTGTGCAGAAGAATTTTACTGGTATAAAAAGGGCCGCATAGATAAAGAAGTTTGGAATAGTTGGCGAGAAGGAATGAACGACTTCTATAGTATGAGTCCGCTTATGCAGGAGCTTTGGGAAGATAACAGCAAAGACGGTGGTTACAAAGCTTATTATTTAAATGGTCCTACGGATTTGTTTGATGTTGTAAAGAAAATATTATGAGCCATAAAGTAGATGCCTACACCATTTATGATATTGCAAAATGGCAAGTAGAGCTAGAAGAAAATACAGATAAAGAAGAAGTAAATACTGGTGGAATACAATTACCTACTTTGCAACGTGGTTTTGTATGGCAACCACATCAAATGGAAGCCTTATGGGATTCTATTTTAAGAGGTTATCCTGTTGGTAGTTTGTTAATGTCTCAAGACATTCATAAAACTAAATATTTACTAGATGGCCAGCAACGATGTACGACCATAGCGTTAGGGTTTCAAAATCCACTCAGAACATTAAAAAGTGGTTTACTTAATGTCAAAAAGGAAAATATTCCATCAATTTGGATAGATTTAAAACCGTTACAAGAAAACCAAAATGGCTTACGCTTTGCTGTACGTGTATTAACTCGTTCACATCCTTGGGGTTATCGTTTAAATGACCACACCAAGAGGTTATCGATGGCAGACCAAAGAAATGCACTAGAGTACTTTAGAAAAAAATCAGGAGAGCAGTCTTTAGGTTTTTCTCAATTAGATATGGGACTACGTTCTCCTTGGGATTGCTATTATCCTGTTCCGTTAGCACTAATTCTAGAAACAGACAAAAGCGATTTAAAATCCACACTAGAACATACTTTAATAAACGTAGAGACCAAACACGGTATTTGCGATTACAATAAAATAGAAGAAGACTGGCTCGATGCGCTTTATAAAGGTATCGATAGTGCTAAATCACTACTCTTACCAGAGATTGTAGTAGACAAAAGCAGTATGGAAGAAGGAGATGTTAATACAAACAATGAAACAGGGGAAGATGCTGTTTTGTTTTTAAGATTAAATTCATCTGGCACTAGAATCTCTGGACAAGAGCTTATTTATTCCCTTATTAAAGCATCTTTACCGGAGGCAAAAGAACTAGTAGAAGAAATAGGATTAAATTTCATTTCGCCTACCACCGTAATTAATTTATTTGTTCGTTTCACAAAAATGAAGCGTAGAGATTTTCAATCTTTCGAGCGCGTAATAAGCTTGCAGGATTTTAGAAAACTACTGGTAGAGGACGGATTCAAAGAAGATTTAAAGACTTTTATTCTTAGTAAAGAAGCAAAAAGCTTAATGGATAAAGCTGTCGTAATTATAAACGACCATCCATCCCAATTACCTTCTATTTTTTCTAAAGAAGTATTGTCTAAAAACACAGACTTGCTTTTAGCGTTATTGGTATTTGTTTTTAAAAATAAAGAGTTGAATGCTAAAAATAAAAAAGAAATAAGAAGTGCTTTTCTTCATAGCACGTTGTACTCTGGCAGTAAAGAAAAACGTAAAATCACACCTAAGTTTTACAATAGACTTGTAGATAATAATTGGCAAGATTGGAGTAATGTATGGTCCACAGTATCTCTTCAAAAGCATAACGAATTACCACCTTTATTAGATCCTTTTGTTTTTAGTGATTTTTTAAATGAAGTTCGCAAGAAGTATTTAGAAGATAGAAATCAGCATCTATTTTGGTTTGATTGGCTCAAAGAAATTTTCAGAGAAAATGAATCTTATTTAAACCTTTTACCCATTCGGTATAAAATTTCAGAAGAAGCAGATGAACAGTTAGCAACAGAACAAAAAATCGAACAAGCAGTCCATTATTGGAGAAGTTTATGTCATTTTGTCTTTTGGAACAAACAGTTTTTGACAGTTGTACAGCGTGAATATTTCAACAATGAATTTGATGAGTTTATGGCTTTTGAAGGAATAGAAGATACAAACAAACCTTGGGATTGGGATCACATATATCCAAATAGCTGGATATATCGCAAAACAAAAATTTCTGTTTTAGTTAAATGGTTAATTAATTCAAACGGAAACTTTAGAGCATTGTCTTTCAATGAGAATAGAAGTCAGAGTAATAATCAGTCCCCAGAGATGAGGTTTAGAGATAATACCCAAGCTCAAAAAGATAGCTTTATTTGTGATAATGATATGACCTATTGGATGGCACTCACAAATGCAGATAGTCGTTTAAAAGAAGGAGAACCAAAAGTAAATGATTTTGTAAATGCTGTTTTAACAAGAATTGATAATATCTATAAAGATACTTATCAAGTAATTTTTGAACTACAAAACAATTAAACTATGACCACTAACCATATAGGCAAATCAGAACGCGACTCTCAAAATAGAATTATAGAACTGTTCCAAAACGAACTGCACTATACCTATTTGGGTAATTGGGAAGAGCAAGAACGTACGCAGCCCATAGAAGAGCAGTTGCTTTTTGATTACTTAATTAAAGATGGTAAGTATTCTAGAAACCTGGCTCAAAAAGCAGTTGATAAGTTGGTCAAAGCAGCTACGAGTTTATCTGGTGACTTGTATGAAACCAATAAAGAAGTTTATAAACTCTTGCGTTATGGTGTTACCGTACGTGAAGACTTAGGGCAACCTAAAGAAACCGTATGGCTCATAGATTGGAAAAATCCAGTAACTAACGAGTTTGCAGTTGCTGAAGAAGTAACCGTAAAAGGAAAACATAACAAACGTCCAGATGTTGTCATATTTGTAAATGGTATAGCTGTAGGTGTCATCGAGTTAAAAAGAAGTAAAGTAGGCGTGTCAGAAGGAATCCGTCAAAATTTAGACAATCAGAAACCAGAATTTATAGAAAAGTACTTTACCACAATGCAGCTGGTAATGGCTGGTAATGACACCCAAGGTTTACGTTATGGTACCATTGAAACCTCTGAGAAGTATTATTTAAAGTGGAAAGAAGAAAGCACAAAGGAATTTGACTATTTAATAGATAAACAAATCAGTCAACTTTGCGAGAAATCAAGATTGCTAGAACTCATACACGACTTTGTGGTTTTTGACAAAGGCACAAAGAAATTGTGTAGACCCAATCAATATTTTGGTATTACTGCTGCACAAACACACGTAAAAACTAAAACTGGCGGAATCTTATGGCATACCCAAGGTTCTGGAAAGAGTCTAACTATGGTATGGCTTACTAAATGGATACGCGAGAACGTAAAGGATAGTCGTGTATTGATTATTACAGATAGGCAAGAACTAGATGACCAGATAGAAAAACTATTTACAGGTGTAAATGAAACCATCTACAGAACCAAAAGTGGTCGCGACCTTCTAGCTACGCTCAATGAAAAAAATGAATCGCTGGTGTGTAGTCTTGTGCATAAATTCGGTAGAAAATCTGACGAAGGTGATTATGATTCCTATATAGAAGAATTAAAAAACAGTCTGCCTACAGATTTTAAAGCCAAAGGAGATATTTATGTTTTTGTAGACGAGTGTCACCGCACGCAATCCGGTAAGCTACACGATGCGATGAAGATGATTTTGCCAGACTCGCTATTTATAGGTTTTACAGGAACACCACTACTTAAAAAAGACAAACAGAAAAGTATTGAAGTCTTTGGTCCGTACATAGGCGATCCATATAAATTTGACGAAGCCGTAGAAGATGGCGTTGTACTCGATTTATTATATGAAGCCCGTGATGTAGAGCAGTTCATCACAGACCAGCAAAGTATAGATGAATGGTTTGAAGCAGAAACACGAGGACTCACCGATGTAGCCAAAATTCAGCTTAAACAAAAGTGGGGCACAATGCAAAAGGTGCTAGGTTCTAAATCTAGACTGGAGAAAATAGTATTTGATATTGTAAAGGATTTTAAAGTAAAGCCTCGACTTTCCACTGGAGAAGGAAATGCAATGCTTGTTTCTGGATCTGTATACCAAGCTTGTAAATACTATGAATTGTTTCAAAATGCAGGATTTACAAATTGTGCTATTATTACTTCCTATCAACCACATCACGGCGACATCAAAGGAGAAGAAACTGGTGAAGATAGTCCAACTGATAAACTCTTAAAGTATGAGGTGTACACTAAAATGCTTAAAGGACAATCTACAGAGGATTTTGAAGCTTTCGCGAAAGCGCAATTCATAAAAGAGCCTAATAAAATGAAGTTGCTTATTGTAGTAGATAAGCTTTTAACAGGTTTTGACGCACCATCTGCCACTTATCTATACATAGATAAAAATATGCAGGATCACGGCTTATTCCAAGCCATATGCCGTGTTAATAGAGTAGATACAGATGATAAAGATTATGGCTATATCGTAGATTATAAAGACTTGTTCAAAAGCCTTCAGAAATCAATAGGCGACTATACCTCAGAAGTATTCGATGATTATGATGAAGACGACGTAAAAGGATTATTAAAAGATCGTTTTACCGAAAGTAAAGAACGTCTAGAGACAGCTCTAGAAGTATTACGAGCAATGTGCGAACCAGTCCATCCTAAAGATGAGCCTACGTTTATTAAATTTTTCTGTGGAAACACAGAGAATCCACAAGACATAAAATCTACCGAAGAAAAACGTGTAGGTCTTTACAAAGCAACAGTAAGTCTTATTAGAGCTTATGCAAACGTGGCAAATGAAATCCATAAACTAGGATACAGTAGTAAACAAGCACAAGACATCAAAGAAGAGGTAAAATACTATTCAGATTTGCGCGAGACTATAAAAAGAGCTAGTGGTGACTACATAGACTTAAAGCGTTTTGAGCCTGGTATGAGACAGTTAATGGATATGTACCTAGATGCAAAGTCAAGCAAGAAAATCTCTGATTTTGAAAACAAATCATTAGTAGATTTAATAGTTCACGTTTCTGAACCAAGTGCAGAGTATCAATCAAAAAACAGAAGAGAAGCCGTTGCAGAAACGATTGAGAATAACGTTAGAAAAGCAATTGTAGAAGAAGCAAAAGCAAACCCTAAGTATTACGAGAAGATGTCTGCCTTGCTAGACGAACTTATTTTACTAAGAAAGGAAGAAACCATTTCTTATGCCGAGTATCTAGAAAAGATTAAAGAATTAGCATCAAAAGTGGCAACACCATCAAGCAGCTCTAATTATCCAGATACGCTCAACACTAGGGCAAAGCAGGCACTTTATGATAATTTAGAAAACAATGAACACCTTGCACTTACGGTACATTCAACTATTATTGAGAATAAACTAGACGGCTGGCGTGATGGTGGCATTAAAGAAAAAAAATTAATGCTCGCCGTAGGTAGAGTGGTTAACGATATTGATACTACCTTGCATATTATGGAAATTATAAAAGCCCAAAATGAGTATTAAAACAGAAACGATTGCATTTGCAAATGTTGAAGTAGAGATAATGCGCAAGGACATAAAAAATATGCACCTTGCCGTGTATCCTCCAAATGGTGCTATAAAATTATCAGTTCCTAATAAAACAGATGATGAGGTGGTACGTCTCTTTGCTATTTCAAAACTGGGATGGATTAAAAAGAATGTCAAAAACTTTAAAGAACAAGCAAGAGAAACAAAACGTGATTATGTTTCTGGAGAGAGCCATTACTTTAAAGGTCAGCGATATTTGTTAAACGTTCATCATCACAATGGATATAACAAAGTAGAAATTACAGGTACAAATAAAATCGAACTCTGGGTAAAATCCACAGCTACCGTTGAAGAAAAAGCATCAGTAATGAAAGAATGGTATCGCAAAGAATTGAAGTCTCAAATACCTGAGCTACTTGTAAAATGGGAGAAAATCATCGGTGTCCAATCTAATCATTGGGGTGTCAAACAAATGAAAACCAAATGGGGCGCTTGTAATGTAGACGCTAAACGTATTTGGTTAAATTTAGAGCTTGCCAAAAAACCAAAGATTTGCCTTGAATATATATTAGTTCACGAGCTTGTGCATCTTCACGAAAGAAATCACAATGCACGTTTCATCTCACTAATGAATCAATTTATGCCCAAATGGAGAATGCATAGAGATGAATTGAATAGTTTGCCCATAGTTCATAATGATTGGGGTTATTAAAAATTAAAACACCTCACTCACTCTCCACCACGCCCCACATACAACTCCATCGTTTTCTTATACTTTAACGCACCTTTCATACTTAGATCATTAATAAAATTATCTAGCTCAGGGTGATTGCGGGCAGTCCAGGCTACTAGGGAGTCGCGTTCTTGATAACAACCCATTTTTATTGAAGCTATTGCATGATTTGCATAACAATCTTTAACCACTCAATAAACTAGCAGGCTGACTGTTATATAGCTGCAATAGGTGGTACAATAGTTGTTTAAGATGAAGTTATAATGTATTTTTGTATTAGATATAAAGTGATGAATAATAAAACGTTACATATAAATAAACCTTCTAAGAAGCTACTTTCTTCTGTGCGCTCTCTCAAAGAAGATAAAGAAATCAACAAAAAGGAGTTGCTTTCTAAAAAGGATTTATACTTCAAAAAGTAAATTCTTTACTCACTATTCCCCACCACGCCCCACATACAACGCCACCGCTTTCTTATACTTTATCGCGCCTTTCATACTCAGATCGTTAATAAAATTGTCTAGCTCAGGGTGATTGCGGGCGGTCCAGGCTACTAGGGAGTCGCGTTCTTGTTGCCACACATCCCAGTTTACATCTTTACAGGTGATTTCTTCTAGCTTAGTAATCTTGCCTTCATGGAAGTATATTTTATGACTGCAGGTGAGTGGGTTATTCTTTAAAAATGCAAACCGTAGCGAGCTCACGGCTACCGTAGCGATTACTTGCTCGCTGTCACTTTCTATGGAAACCACCTTGTAGGAGGGCTTAAACACAGAGTCCCACTTAAACTGCTCGTAGTAGCTTTCTTTGTTAAAGGGCATCACATAATCTCCCGCCGTGATGGTGATGCTATCGCTTATCAATCGGCTCATTTCCTTATAATTTCCTTCGGCAACGGCCTTGTAGTAGGCAGTAACGGTTTCTTTGGAGGTCGCTTCTTGCTGTGTGCATCCCGTGAGTATGCAGAGTAGGGTGAGGAGGAATAGGGTATATTTCATAGCGCGTGAATAGATGAATGCTGCCCTAAATATAGCATCTTTTATAGCGCCCTAGCTTGCAAATGACGTACGATATAAGAGGTGTTTATGATACGCTTTCGCGAAAGCGTACTAACTCTACATTAAAGGAGTCTCAAGATACATTTGGCGCACTTTTTAGGATGACCATATAGAGAGGAAGCCTATACACCTACGTAGTGAAAGCGTAATGGATTGAGACAGGTTTGCTTTCGCGAAAGCGTAATAACTGCGCACTACGTTTATCTACAGATCATGAGGGTATATACATACATAAGCCTTCACTAGCGTTGAGTACTAGAAAGGCTTATGAGAGGTTTAAGCGGGGTACATGTGCCTGTGGTATTATCTTCTAACCACAATAAAATCTGATCGTCTATTTTCTAAATACTGCACTTCTGTACAGCTATCGTCTGCCTCGTCACAAATGTGTATAGGCCTAGATTCACCAAAACCTCTTGCACTCTCAATGCGCGAACTCGTGATACCATTTTTAATCAAATAGTCACGTGTAGAAGTCGCTCTGTTTTCTGATAAGGTCTGGTTATACGACGCTCCACCACGTTGATCTGTGTGGGATTCTATCTTAATAACGAGGTCTGGATACTCGTTCATAATATCAATAATACGCTTGAGCTGCTGTGCGGCAAATATGTTAATCGCAAAACGGTTAGACTCAAAATTAATAGGATTGATTTTAATTTTTTCTACCTCACCATCTGTAATGAATATGTCTGAAAGATTAGCCAACTTAAAATCTACAAAGTTAATAAGCCCATTAGGCTCAGTACCTGTGTTTAAGTCTAGCTCATCTTTTGAGTAGCCTATTTTTGACGCCTTAAAGTTGTATCTAATGTTACAACCCATCTGCAAGGTGTAGGTTCCTGCAGCGTCTGTAAGTGTTTCGGCTACTTGGTTATTGTTAGTGTCATAAGCAATGATGGTTACTTCTGGAAGCGGTGCTCCAGATTGTGCGTCTGTAACGGTTCCTTCTATGGTCTGGAAGCACTCTCCTTGATCATATACAAAGGAGTAAATATCATCATCGCCTTTGCCGCCTTCCCTGTTTGAGCTAAAATATCCTTCATTCTTTGTATTACTAGCCACATAAGCAAAGTCGTCTGCATTGCTATTAATACCAAGGCCTAGATTACGTGCATTGCTATACACACCATCTCTAAGCTGTGCTTTATAAATATCAAGCCCGCCAAAACCTACGTGACCTTTAGAAGCAAAATAGAGTTCTTTATTTTTTATAAAAGGGAAAAAGTCATCATAAGGAGTATTAATCGCATCGCCCAGATTGCGAGGGGTAGAGAGCGAGCCATCCTCACGTATATCACATACATAAATATCTGCACGGCCATAACCACCTGGCATGTCTGACACAAAATACAGCTGACTACCATCTATAGTCACAAAAGGCTGCCCTATGGAATAGCCGTTCCCGTTAATAGGGAGTTCCTCTTTATCAAACTTTTCATCATTAATCTGCACACGGTAGAGCTTAAAGAAGTTTCTCTTGTTCTTTGTATAAATTTTACGTGAGCCAGATTGTGCACTTGATGCATATACGAGGGTCTGGTCATTATTGTAAAAGGTTGCAGTTGCATCGTGGTACTGCGTCTCTAGATCCTCACTAAAAAGTTTAATATTAGAATATGAACCAGTACTATCTATCGTGGCCTCATATAGCGATAGGTAAGGGGTGTTATCTCTTTTATAGAGTTTATTTTCTTCATCATTGCGAGCTGTTGAGAATACCAGCTTATTTTTATACAAGGAACCACCAAAATCTGCATAGCTAGAGTTAATCTCGAGGTTTCTAATCTGGTAGAGCGTGTCATTTGCTATAATGTCATTAAACCGAGACTTTTCTTCATAGTATCTGTTGAGCTCTTTGTCTTTTTTGGAAAGCTTTAAATAGCCTACATAAAAATCATCTGCCGTATCATACTTTTTTAAGAAGCGTAGCACATCAAAATATTGCCAAATGTGTGCAGGTTCCATCGTGTATCCTAACGCATCAAAGGTTTTTGTGTATGCAATCTCTGCACGTTCATAATTTTTGAGATTGTAATGCGTATCAGCTATATGCTGCCAGGTTGCAGGCGCTACCTTTTTTGAGTCATTAAGATGCTGATCATAAAGCACTGCAGCATCTGCATACATATGTCTTTCATAAAGCTCATCTGCTTTTTTTAAATCATTCTGTGCATAACTAGAACATACGCACATCATGAATAAAATATATAGTGATTTCTTCATAGTAGTTTGATATTAAAAGAATCTAGGTGAGAATGACATTCCCTTTTTCTTGAATAAAGAGAACTTTAAAATAACTTCATGGGTTCCATCATTATAATTTGTGAACTCTGTAGTAGCATAATCAAAGGAATAGCCTAAAAATAGATTGTCAGAAATTTGAAAACCAGCCAGCGCACTTACCGCAGCATCCACTTGATAACTAGCACCTACGGTGAGCTTGTCATAAAAGAGGAAATTTGCCGAAAGGTTATATCGCAGCGGACTACCATTTACATAGTTTACAAGCACAGCGGGTTTAAAACGGATGTTATCGCTTATGCCAAAAACATAACCTGCAGTTAGGTACGTTTGCAACTCATCTGCCACGACAGATTCCTCCACATTATCATAATACTCATCGTTAAAGAAATCTGGCACAGAGACACCCAGGTACCAGTTGTATTTGTATAAGAATGCACCCGCGCCCAGCGTAGTGAGTAGTCTATTATCAATGTTATTTGTGAGTAGGGGATCGCCTTGGTTTACAAACTCCCCTTTTGAGAAGTCAACATTGAGTAACTGAGCACCTCCTTTTATCCCAAATGCCAAATTAAGATCCCTATCCAACTGAATATTATAAGAGAAATTACCATCAAAGTTGAATCTCTCTGCAGGACCGTTTACATCTTTTGTGACATTTACACCTATACCAACGCGATCAGTAAGCGGCGTTTCAACACTGAGGTTATACGTCTCTGGCGCCCCATCAAAACCAGCCCACTGCGATCGATATATTCCCACCACATTTAACCCTTCTGAAGATCCTGCATATGCTGGATTTATAGCCATGGTATTATACATGTATTGTGTATAGTTAGGCGCTTGTTGTGCATTGCTATGTATGCTTACACAACACATAATAAGTACTAAGTAAATCTTATATATTTTAAACATATTCGTTGTTTTTAAGTTAGGTTATTAAAGTGCAATGTATACCCAGCCAGTAAGCGGCTCATTACCATCTTTTAAGTCTAGAATGTAATAGTAAGTAGATGATGGAAGGCCGTCATTTTTATTAACAGTACCATTAGAAGTAGAAGTACCTCTCCACACATTTGCATATCCATCCATCTCATACACCATGTTTCCAGCTCGATTATAAATTTTCAAGTTGTTTTCTGGGTAAGATTCGATGCAGCGTATGGTAAAGGTGTCATTAAAGCCGTCACCATTAGGTGAGAATTCATTAAACACTTTAATGCAACTAGGCGTGATATCAACTTGAGATACATTGTTAGTAAAGTCACTATCCATAGGGCTAGACTGCGTGATGGTCGCGATATTTAGATAATCTCCGTCCTCGAGTACTACAGCCGTTATTTCTAACACTACAGTAGCACTGGCCATCACCTCAGGAATTATCCAAGTACCCACTGCATTATCAAAAGTTCCACTATCTGTCGCCGCAGATATAAATTGCAGTCCGGATGGTAATATATCTTGAACCTCAACATCTGTAAAATCTGTGTCGCCTACATTAGTCACAGTGATGGTATACACAACCTCCGTATTAAGTTGTGGCAGGGCATTATTTACCGTTTTAAGAATCGTAAGATCAGAACAAGTGGCAACTTCCACGTCTAGAGTAGCCTCTGCTAGAGGCATACAGCTATTTAAAGATTCATAATTTACTGCAACAGATTGCTCGCCAAGTTCGTTCCATATCACCGTAACAAAATCATCTGTGAGATCACCACCAGTGATGATTGTTCCTCCAGAAGAAATGGTCCATAAATAACCGCTCATGTCAGTTTCTGTCTGGTAAGTGATTTCATTACCCACACAAGTCATTTCAGTACTGCTCGTAATGCTTGCTGTAGCAGTCTCATCTATCGTAATATTCACCTCTAGACGAGTGCTACTCTCACAGCCATTATTTACTAAAGCTCCATAATAATTACCAGAAACTAAAAGTGTATCTGCAGCTGGAGTGCCTCCTGTTGCTTGAGCATACCATATTACATCAGGTTCATTTACGTAAATATCACTTACGGTAGCCATAGCATCTATACAAAATGACTGTATACTTGCGGTGGTAGTAGGCGTAGGAGTACTGATAATAGTAACTGTAATAGCCAGCCTGTTTGCACTCTCGATTCCGTTTGTAACAAGTGCCGCATAATAAATCGTGTTGTTCATCAATGCAGTATCGGTAGCTAAAACTGTCCCACCAGAAGCACTGAGGTACCAATTTACAGTAGTCTCATTAACCTGAATATCTGCAATTATTGGATTTTCGCTTTCGCAAAAAAGTTGCTGGTCATTTTCTGTCGTTACGATACCTGATTGTATGGTAAGCTCATCTACAGTAGTGTCTGAAGCTGTATTACCTACCAAATCTTCTGCAGTGGCTTGCACATCATACGTGCCATCTCCAAGTTCATTTTCATCTGGTATTTGTAAAGACCATGTATCATCACCATTGTCTGTTAGGTTCCCATCACTCTCCATATATGAATTACCATCCACAATGATTGAAAGCATATCATCAGAGTCTGCTGTACCTGTAATCATTGGCGTGGTGTCACTTGTTTCTTGAGGAGTCACCGTAGGCGGAATAGGAGCAGTCGTGTCAATTGTCAACTCGTTAGTAGTTACATCTGACGCCGAATTTCCAGTCATGTCTTCAGTGGTGGCTTGCACATCATAAACACCATCTGCAATATCATTAGCTCCTGGAATTTGCAAGCTCCATGTATTATCACCATTATCTGTAAGATGTCCGTCATTTTCAACGTAGGTTGTGTTGTCAACGGTCACTGTCAATGCATCACTAGAATCTGCTGTTCCCTCAATTATTGGGGTGGTGTCTGTGGTTACTTGAGAGATTACCGTTGGAATACTAGGAGCATTCGTATCGATTATCAACTCGTCTGTTGTGGTATCTGAAGCAATATTGCCAACCGTATCTTCCACCGAAGCATCTACATCATACGTTCCATCTGGTAGTTCGCTTCCATCTGGAATCTGTAAAGACCAGGTATCATCACCATTATCGGTTAGGTTACCATCACCTTCGGTATATGTAACTCCATTTACGATTACTGTAAGCTCATCAACAGAATCTGCTGTACCAGTAATCAATGGCGTGTTGTCATTCGTAGTTTGTGAATGAACCGTTGGAGTCGTTGGGGAAGCAGCGTCAATGGTTAATTCGTCAATAGTAATATCCGAAGCCGTATTTCCAACAGCATCTTCCACCGAAGCATCTACATCATAAGTTCCATCTAGGAGTTCGCTTTCATCAGGTATTTGTAGAGACCACGTATCATCACCATTATCGGTAAGGTTTCCATTACCTTCGGTGTAGGTCACTCCGTTTACAATTACAGTCAGCTCATCATCAGAATCTGCTGTACCAGTAATCAGCGGTGTGGTGTCATTTGTGGTTTGTGCTGTTACCGTTGGAGTAGTAGGCGCAGTAGCGTCAATTACTAATTCATCAGTTGTTGTATCCGAAGCCGTATCCCCAACAATATCTTCCACAGAAGCATCTACATCATACGTTCCATCTAGTAGTTCGTTTCCGTCAGGAATCTGCAGGCTCCAAGTATCATCTCCGTTATCGGTAAGGTTTCCATCACCTTCCGTGTAGGTCACTCCACTTACAATTACAGTCAAATCATCATCAGAATCTGCTGTACCAGTAATCAGCGGAGAAGTGTCATTGGTAGTTTGAGCAGTAACCGTTGGAGTCGTTGGTGCAGTAGCGTCAATTACTAATTCATCAGTTGTTATATCCGAAGCAGTATTTCCAACAGTATCTTCAACAGAAACATCTACATCATAAGTTCCATCTAGTAGTTCGTTTCCATCAGGAATCTGCAAGCTCCACGTATCATCACCATTATCGGTAAGATTTCCATCACCTTCAGTATAAGTAATTCCATTTACAATTACAGTCAGCTCATCAACAGAATCTGCTGTACCAGTAATCAATGGCGTGTTGTCATTCGTAGTTTGTGAATGAACCGTTGGAGTCGTTGGGGAAGCAGCGTCAATGGTTAATTCGTCAATAGTAATATCCGAAGCCGTATTTCCAACAGCATCTTCCACCGAAGCATCTACATCATAAGTTCCATCTAGGAGTTCGCTTTCATCAGGTATTTGTAGAGACCACGTATCATCACCATTATCGGTAAGGTTTCCATTACCTTCGGTGTAGGTCACTCCGTTTACAATTACAGTCAGCTCATCATCAGAATCTGCTGTACCAGTAATCAGCGGTGTGGTGTCATTTGTGGTTTGTGCTGTTACCGTTGGAGTAGTAGGCGCAGTAGCGTCAATTACTAATTCATCAGTTGTTGTATCCGAAGCCGTATCCCCAACAATATCTTCCACAGAAGCATCTACATCATACGTTCCATCTAGTAGTTCGTTTCCGTCAGGAATCTGCAGGCTCCAAGTATCATCTCCGTTATCGGTAAGGTTTCCATCACCTTCCGTGTAGGTCACTCCACTTACAATTACAGTCAAATCATCATCAGAATCTGCTGTACCAGTAATCAGCGGAGAAGTGTCATTGGTAGTTTGAGCAGTAACCGTTGGAGTCGTTGGTGCAGTAGCGTCAATTACTAATTCATCAGTTGTTATATCCGAAGCAGTATTTCCAACAGTATCTTCAACAGAAACATCTACATCATAAGTTCCATCTAGTAGTTCGTTTCCATCAGGAATCTGCAAGCTCCACGTATCATCACCATTATCGGTAAGATTTCCATCACCTTCAGTATAAGTAATTCCATTTACAATTACAGTCAGCTCATCATCAGAATCTGCTGTACCTGTAATCAGCGGTGTAGTGTCATTGGTAGTTTGCGCAATAACCGTTGGCGTCGTTGGGGAAGCAGAGTCAATGGTTAATTCATCAGTTGTTATATCCGAAGCTGTATTCCCAACAGTATCTTCCACCGAAACATCTACATCATAGGTGCCATCTGGTATTTCGTTTCCGTTAGGTATTTGCAAGCTCCACGTATCATCTCCATTATCGGTAAGGTTTCCATCACCTTCGGTGTAGGTCACTCCGTTTACGATTACTGTTAGCTCATCATCAGAATCTGCTGTACCTGTAATCAGCGGTGTAGTGTCATTGGTAGTTTGCGCAATAACCGTTGGCGTCGTTGGGGAAGCAGAGTCAATGGTTAATTCATCAGTTGTTATATCCGAAGCGGTATTTCCAACTGTATCTTCCACAGAAGCATCTACATCATAGGTGCCATCTAGTAGTTCGTTTCCATCAGGAATCTGCAAGCTCCACGTATCATCACCATTATCGGTTAGGTTTCCATCACCTTCGGTATACGTAACTCCATTTACAATTACAGTCAACTCATCATCAGAATCTGCTGTACCTGTAATCAGTGGCGTGTTGTCATTTGTGGTTTGTCCTGTTACTGTTGGAGTAGTAGGCGCAGCAGCGTCGATTACTAATTCATTTGTTGTTGTATCCGAAGCCGTATTACCAACAGCATCTTCAACAGAAACATCTACATCATAAGTTCCATCTGGTAGTTCGTTTCCATCAGGTATTTGTAGAGACCACGTATCATCCCCATTATCGGTAAGGTTTCCATCACCTTCAGTGTAGGTTACTCCATTTACGATTATTGTAAGCTCATCATCAGAATCTGCTGTACCAGTAATTAATGGCGTGGTGTCATTCGTAGTTTGAGCAGTAACCGTTGGCGTCGTTGGGGAAGCAGAGTCAATGGTTAATTCATCTGTTGTTGTATCTGAAGCAGTATTTCCAACAGCATCTTCAACAGAAGCATCTACATCATACGTTCCATCTGGTAGTTCACTTCCATCAGGAATCTGCAGGCTCCACGTATCATCACCATTATCGGTAAGATTTCCATCACCTTCGGTGTAGGTTACTCCATTTACAATTACTGTCAGCTCATCATCAGAATCTGCTGTACCATTAATCAGTGGAGTGGTATCATTTGTGGTTTGAGCAGTAATCGTTGGCGTCGTTGGGGAAGCAGAGTCAATGGTTAATTCATCAGTAGTAATATCAGAAGCAGTATTCCCAACCGTATCTTCCACAGAAGCATCTACATCATAGGTTCCATCAGGAATTTCGCTTCCATCAGGAATCTGCAAGCTCCACGTATCATCACCATTATCGGTAAGGTTTCCATCACCTTCGGTATAGGTAACACCATTTACAATTACAGTCAGCTCATCATCAGAATCTCCTGTTCCTGTAATTAGTGGAGTGGTGTCATTTGTGGTTTGCGGAACAACCGTTGGAGTTGTAGGCGCAGTAGCGTCAATTACTAATTCATCTGTTGTTGTATCCGAAGCTGTATTCCCAACCGCATCTTCCACAGAAACATCTACATCATACGTTCCGTCTGGTAGTTCGCTTCCATCAGGAATTTGCAAGCTCCACGTATCATCACCATTATCGGTAAGGTTTCCATCACCTTCAGTATAAGTAACTCCGTTTACAATTACAGTCAGCTCATCATCAGAATCTGCTGTACCAGTAATCAATGGCGTGGAGTCATTAGTAGTTTGAGAATTAACCGTTGGCGTAGTTGGTGCAGTAGAGTCAATTACCAGCTCGTTTGTTGTTGTATCCGAAGCTGTATTTCCAACCGTATCTTCCACAGAAGCATCTACATCATAAGTTCCGTCTGTTAGTTCGTTTCCATCAGGAATCTGCAAGCTCCACGTATCATCACCATTATCGGTAAGATTTCCATCGCCTTCAGTATAAGTAATTCCATTTACAATTACAGTCAGCCCATCTTCAGAATCTGCTGTACCTGTAATTAATGGTGTGGTGTCATTCGTAGTTTGTGCTGCAACCGTTGGCGTTGTTGGCGCAGTAGCGTCAATTACTAATTCATCAGTTGTTGTATCCGAAGCAGTATTACCAACTGCATCTTCCACAGTAACATCTACATTATACGTTCCATCTAATAATTCACTTCCATCAGGAATCTGCAAGCTAAAAGTGTCATCACCATTATCGATGAGGTTACCATCACCTTCGGTGTAGGTAACTCCATTTACAATTACTGTTAGCTCATCATCAGAATCTGCTGTTCCTGTAATTAGTGGAGTGGTGTCATTTGTGGTTTGCGGAACAACCGTTGGCGTCGTTGGGGAAGCAGAGTCAATTACTAATTCATCAATTGTTGTATCCGAAGCAGTATTTCCAACTGCATCTTCCACCGAAGCATCCACATCATAAGTTCCATCTGGTAGTTCGCTTCCATCAGGAATCTGCAGGCTCCACGTATCATCACCATTATCGATGAGGTTACTATCACCTTCGGTGTAAGTAACTCCATTTGCAATTACAGTCAGCTCATCATCAGAATCTGCAGTACCTGTGATTAGCGGCGTGGTGTCATTCGTAGTTTGCGGATCAACCGTTGGCGTTGTTGGCGCAGTAGCGTCAATTACTAATTCATCTGTTGTTGTATCCGAAGCAATATTTCCAACGGTATCTTCCAAAGAAGCATCTACATCATAGGTTCCATCAGAGATTTCACTTCCATCAGGAATCTGTAAAGACCAAGTGTCATCACCATTATCAGTTAGGTTTCCATCACTTTCGGTGTAGGTCACTCCGTTTACAATTACAGTTAGCTCATCATCCGAATCTGCTGTACCAGTAATTAATGGCGTGGTGTCATTGGTAGTTTGTTCTGTAATAGTTGGAGTAGTAGGCGCAGTAGCATCAATTACTAGCTCAGCCGTTGTAGCATCTGAAGCAGTATTTCCAACCGTATCTTCCACAGAAGCATCTACATCATAGGTACCATCTGGAATTTCGTTTCCATCAGGAATCTCCAGGCTCCACGTATCATCACCATTATCGGTTAGGTTTCCATCACCTTCTGTGTAGGTTACTCCATTTACAATTACAGTTAGCTCATCATCCGAATCTGCTGTACCTGTAATCAGCGGCGTGGTGTCATTCGTAGTTTGTGCTGTTACCGTTGGTGTAGTTGGCGCAGCAGCGTCAATCACTAATTCATCAATAGTTGTATCTGAAGCAGTATTCCCAACCGCATCTTCCACAGAAGCATCTACATCATAGGTTCCATCTGGTAGTACATTTCCATCTGGTATTTGTAGAGACCATGTATCATCGCCATTATCGGTAAGGTTTCCATCACCTTCGGTGTAGGTCACTCCGTTTACAATTACAGTCAGCCCATCATCAGAATCTGCTGTACCTGTAATCAATGGTGTGGTGTCATTCGTAGTTTGTGCTGCAACCGTTGGAGTTGTAGGCGCAGTAGCGTCAATTACTAATTCATCAGTTGTTATATCTGAAGCAATATTCCCAACAGTATCTTCCACAGAAGCATCTACATCATACGTTCCATCTGGTAGTTCACTTCCATCAGGAATTTGCAGGCTCCACGTATCATCACCATTATCGGTAAGGTTTCCATCACCTTCGGTATAGGTAACACCATTTACAATTACAGTCAGCTCATCATCAGAATCTCCTGTACCAGTAATGAGCGGTGTGGTGTCATTGGTAACTTGCGGATTAACCGTTGGAGTAGTTGGACTGTTAATATCTACTGTGTAAGCCTCGCTATCAATAGCTGTGGCAGTACATAAAGTACCAACAACCGTTATCGATGCATCAATAGTTGAATCTGCGTCAAGTACTAATTCTGCGCCTAGAATGTCTGTAGCGAAGCTTAAGGTTGCATCCAATAATGCTGTGTAATTTGTATTATTTACCGTAATAGTTACTTCATCGTTTTCTTGTGCATCTCCTGTAACTACACCAGAAATGGTAATATCATTATTTTGCTCAATACTATTAATGACATCATCTGCGGTAATATTCTCCGTGAGATTTATGGAGATATTTGGGGTATTTGCAAGAATTATAGACACTTGTCTCAAATCACCAGGACTATTCTCACAACCAGTAGCAGGCTCAATGGTTGAAATAAATATATTATCAGGATTATTTGCTTCATTTAATCCTGTGATCTCAAGCTTACTGTCATTAATTGCATAGATGATTCCATCTGCAGTAAGCCCATTAGTAATCTCTACATTTTTATTAGGATCAAAATAATATTTGAAGTTATTTGAGATGGTACTTGACGGTACAATCTCTAATACCTCTGGTAAACATATAGCAGAGTCAAAACCTGCTACTAGAATATCTGAAGCTCTTGGAGTAGGGTTAATGGTCACTAAAACAGCAGTTCTCACAGACGCTACAGTACATCCATTTGCGGTAGCAGCAGCATAGAAAGTAGTACTTTCTGTTAATGATGGGGTCGTAAAAGCTTCACCACTATCTACTGTTGCAAGTAAAGTCCCACCTTGCTCTGCATCATACCAATTTATTTGTGAGTTTGTAGCATCAGTAGTAGCAGTAAGATCTGCAGTGCTATTTTCACATAAGGTAATATTTTTAGATGCTGCAGCAATTTCCGGAATAGCAGGAGTCACCGAAACATCATATAAATCAAGTCGCTGACTCAATGAGGTATTTAATAATGAAGAATAACTAACTACAATCCTATCTACAGGAGCCGAAACATCAAAACCTATATCTACCGGATTATTACTTTGTAATAAATTGATAAGCTCAAGATTTAATAACGAACCTAAGTCTCTTGTTGCAACTAGATTTGTTCCGTTGTAGGCCTCAAATTGGATATTATTTGCCACTCCTAGTGCTAATAAACTTGGATCGACAGCAAGGCGAATTTTAAAATCTTCTGTGGGTTGTGTTGTATTTTGAAAATAAATTTCTTGTTCTATCGTTGCAGCAATTGATAATACTCCCAAACTTAACTCTGAGAATGTTGTAGGATCTCCATCAATTGCATTTTCAATATTTGTGACCCCAGCGCCTCCTAGATTTATTAAATCTAGATTAAGCCCAGTCCCGTCAAATGAGGTAAATGAAGGAGTGTTACAAATAGGTGCATCTGCGCCGTAGAAAGCTCCATAAACTTTCAAAGAACGTTCTTGATTTAGTCCAATTAAGGAACCTATACTATTTGTAATTTCTATACTGCTATATGGTTGGTCTGGTGTGAGTGCTATATAATAATCTCCCTGTGCATCGGTCACTATTTGTGTTCTAGCACCGCTAAATGTATTAGGGTCTGATGATACTGCACTTAGCACGGTAGTATTACCATTTAATGCCTTTACGGTAAATTCTTGATTACCTATTAATACAATCCCCAACACATCTGCAAGTAAATTACCGAGACTACCACCTAGTAAAGAAGGTAATAAGTCATCTTCTGTTTCTATTTTAATATATGATGTGGTATTTGCTGGCAGTAGTTCTCCGTATGCTAACTCAAGTACACCATCATATGCACCAAAAAAAAGTGTTCCAGAGTTTGCTCTAACCTCGGCAAAGTCTGTTAAGTCTTCATTTACAGATAGATTTGCATTGTCAACATTTTCTTGGTTGAGAATAGTGGTTGCAAATGATTGCTCTTGTGCATTCATTGAGAAGCAAGCAAGTAATAAAATTACTATGAAGCTGTTCAAGGGCAATGGATAGGTAGTTTTTCTCTTCATGGTAGTCGTTTTAAATTATTTTAATAAAACATCTAACTAATGAATGTCGAGTACACATCATTAAAAACAATAAAATTCAAATTTGATTAATCGTATAAGAGTCCGTTTAATCAAAGTAATACTTGCCACCAGTTTGTTTAAGACTAGCGTTAGGTATTTGTGTAATTAAGAACTTTTACTTGTACAAAACTGGTTGTAGAATGTTGATTTATACAAGTTTAATGTGTAGGAAAATTATTAAATTGTTTTTGTATTTGCAAGACTAAATACAGCTAATATGAATTAATTAACACTTAAACGTTATAAATTAGCATTTGATAGAATTTTACAAGTAATAAACAGCAAAACAAATCATATTTAATTAACCTTGAATTATAGATTTACATTTTCGCGAAAGCGTAATTAAACAAAACTGTTAAAATTACGTGGTTTGTTGAATAAATTATACTTGTAAAAAAGTTGATATGTTCACATGTGTGTTAAAAATGCTCCACAATATTAGTAGGGAAGACCAATAAGTAATCACTTAAATTTGCAGTAAGGGGGACAACCTCAGAAAAGAGAATACTGTATATGGATATGCTACAATTAAGAACCGTAAATGTTGTGCAATACTTGCAACCTTTACGAGAAGGAGGATCACTTCCAGCTTTAGTAAAGGCAGATGATGATTATTTATATGTGCTCAAGTTTAGAGGAGCGGGCCAAGGTAAGAAAGCACTTATAGCTGAGCTTCTAGGAGGAGAAATAGCAAGAGCGATAGTACTCCATGTTCCAGAGCTTGTGTTTATGAATCTAGATGACTCTTTTAGTAAAACAGAGCCAGATGAGGAGATTCAGGATTTATTGAAGTTTAGCGTTGGTTTAAACTTTGGGCTTCATTTCTTATCAGAAGCGATTACTTATGATCCGCTGGTTAGTACGGTAGATGCGCTTACTGCTTCAAAAATAGTGTTACTAGACTGTATTATAAGTAATATAGATAGAACAGCAAAAAATACAAATCTCTTGCAGTGGCATAATGAGATATGGGTGATTGATAACGGTGCAAGTTTTTATTTTCACCATGATTGGAAAAATTGGAAAAATCACCTAGAGCGTACTTTCCCGCTAGTAAAAGATCATGTATTGCTTGAGAAAGCAACGCGCTTACCAGAAGCGGCAATCGCAATAAAGGAGCTATTAACGCAAGAAAAAACTAGAAGATATCATCTCAAATATACCAGAAAGACTGGTTAATATCTGAGTTTGATACCATGACTCCTAGTGATATGAGAGCAGCTTACCTTGAGTTTATTAATTCTAGATTATCCAAAAATTGATATCTTAGTAAAAGAAGGAGAGGATGCAAGATAAATATACCTTTGAGTATGCCACTATTAGAATTGTACCTAAAGTAGAACGTGAAGAGTTCTTTAATGTAGGTGTCATTGTGTTTTCAAAAAAGAAAAAGTATCTGGGAATAAAGTATCATATATGTCCAGATAAGTGGAAAGCCTTCTGTACAGATGTAGACATTAAAAAATATCAAGGCATATCTAGAAGCCTGGGAACTTGTTTGCAAAGGTACACCTGCCGGAGGTCGCATAGGCGCGATGGAACTTTCAGATAGATTTAGATGGCTTACTGCTTGTAGAAGCACCATCATACAAAGCTCAAAAACGCATCCTGGTTTATGTGAAGATCCAGCGAGTGTGCTAGAAGATATATTTAATAAAAACGTGCTATAAGCTTAAAGCGTTAGTTTTTTCAATATTCACATTACGCATTTTAAGGATTACTATAATTCTTACTAGTTGGCTTTCGCCAACATTAACGGTACACATACATGAAGAAGATACTTGTTTTATTCTCACATCCTAAATTTGAAAAATCTAGGGCAAATACGTCACTAGTATCTTACATTCAAGATATGGAGGGTGTTACTTTTCATGATCTTTATGAACAATACCCAGATTTTCATATTGATGTAGAAGCCGAAAAGGATTTACTTATTGCTCACGATATTGTTATCTGGCACCATCCATTATATTGGTATAGTTGTCCGCCTTTAATGAAGCAGTGGATAGATATGGTATTAGAGTTTGGCTGGGCATATGGACCTGATGGTATTGCACTCAAAGGAAAAACCTGTCTCAATGTGATTACTACTGGTGGCTCAAAAGAAGTGTATTGTGCACAAGGAAGTAATAGCTTTACCATTAATGAATTTTTGAGACCTTTTGAGCAGACAGCAACCTTGTGTGGGATGCAGTATTATCCTCCATTTACCGTCATGGGAACACACCAATTGAGTAACACACAATTAGATAGTCACGCAATCAGCTATAAGTCATTATTACAGTTACTTCAACAGGAGGTAATGGTACCAGAAGTAGCAAATTGTGTTTTCTTAAATGACCTCCCACAGTTAAATATCCAATAAGTTATGACAGGAAGTATTCTTTTGAAGCCATAGTCTTTCTTACGGGAGCCATCATTTGTGTGTATATCGCAAAGCGATTAGGATTAAGTTCGGTAATAGGTTATTTACTAGCAGGCGTACTCATAGGCCCTTACGTATTAGGATTTATAGGTCAAGAGGGAGAAGATATATTACACTTTGCAGAGTTTTGGTGTGGTGGTTATGTTATTCTTAATAGGTTAGAAATTGAGCCTAAGAATTTCTGGAACATGCGCAAGACCATCCTAGGTATGGGAGGATTGCAGGTAGGAGGGACCATGCTACTAACTTATTTCTTGTTCACCTCTCTAGGCTACGACTGGAAAGTCTCTCTTGTAATCTCCATGGCCGTAGCACTGTCATCTTACAGCAATTGCTTTGCAAACCATAAAGGAGAAAGGGATGATGGATACCACTTATGGAGCATCCTCATTTTCTATTTTACTTTTTCAAGATATCATTGTAATTTTCATGCTAGGTGCATTGCCACTGCTCTCTACTGCCACAACGGTGGCTGGTGGTGAAGGTCATGGAGCGTCTGAGAATTATTAGATGGTTTGCCTATCGGTTTCAAACGCTTGCAATTATTCTTTCTGTAGTTATTATCATAGTTGCCGGTAAATTTTTAATTGTACCTATGCTGCGTAAAGTCGCAAATACAGGAGTAAGAGAACTACTTATAGCCTCTGCATTATTGATTGTATTTTCTATTTCTTTTTAATGGAATATGTAGGTCTCAGTCCTGCGCTAGGTGCGTTTTTGGGCGGAGTAGTACTGTCTAATAGCGAATTCAAACATGAGCTAGAAAGTACCCTTGAGCCTTTTAAAAACTTACTGCTCGGCCTGTTTTTTATGGCCGTAGGAGCTTCCATTAACTTATTGTGATTGCCAAAAATCCGCTCACCATAGGCGGGATTTTGATCGCGATTGTAGTTTTAAAAGCGATCGTATTATTTATCACAGGATGGATCTTTAAACTAAAATTAGATCAGAAAACTGCTGCTCACCTTTAGCTTATCGCAGATAGGAGAATTTGCATTTGTCTTGCTTCTTTCGCATTCAGCTTGCAATTGCTAGAGCAAGATCAAATGGATATGATGCTAGTAATCACAGCGCTTACCATGTCACTTACGCCCATCACAGGGATGATAAACGAGCGTTTTATATTACCTAGAATAGAACCAAAGAGTCTATAAAACGACCTATGGATCACATCGCAAAGTCGCAGAATGTGATTCTTGTTGGTTTTGGCATTTTGGGAGTACAATTGGCCGTTTTTGAGGTCTCATGGCGTAGAGGCAACCATTCTTGATCAAGACCTCAAACCGTGTAGATTTTCTTCGCAAGATGGGCTTTGAGGTGTATTACGGTGATGCCACGCGCTTAGATTTATTGGAATCTGCTGGAATTGCACAGGCAAAAATTCTAATTTGTGCTATAGATAATCCTACGGTAACAAAGCAAGTCACAAAGCTTGTTAAAGAAAAGTATCCCCATGTAGAACTTATGATTAGAGCAAGGAATAGGGATGACGCCTATGATTTACTCAACTTAGGTATAGAAAATATTTACAGAGAATCCCTAGATACTTCACTCAGCCTTGCTAGTGATGCATTGCATAAATTAGGGTTTAGAAAGTATACGTTAAATAGACAGGTCCAGAACTTTATAAAATACGATGAAGCTATTTTGAGACGACTTGCCAAGGAACCAAAGAAAGGTACAGATAGCTATATTTTTGTCGCTCGTCAAGAGTTAGAAAAGCAAGAACGTTACCTCAACGAAGACTTAATAGAGGGATTGTAGCTTATGATAATCACTGGGACAGCGAGCACATTAGAAAAACACTAGAAGGACAGCAAGATAATAGTGAAGAAGATAGCACAAAATAGATGAGTTTTTCCCTTTCGGGAACATGTGAGCAGATGATATTTATGCTGTTTAATGACTTATAGTAAGTTTGTCTTTCAACTAGCGCTATATCGCCGAAGCTTTGTGATTGCGGCATTAAAAGTTAATTACCACAAGATTTAAAATACTCATTTGTATACGTGGGTGAGATAATACCTCTTAGATTTGAAATTACAAGATGATAAAAGGTTGCTTCTTTTCCATATACTGCTATCAGATTATTGTTACCTAACACCAAGAGATCTACTCTAGTAAAATAGATGGCTACTACTAGCGACACATTAATATCACTTCTTATGTTACCTGTGTCTTGTGCTTGTACTAGAAGATTGTAAACAGTTACTTTAGATAATTTCTCTACAAATACAGTATATGCCTTATTTGCCTTAGGATAATATCTCGATAGGTCAGAAAGAAAAGAGGGTTTAAAGTATGCTATATACTCAAACCCTCTTTTGTATATTAAAATTACTTTTAAAAGCGCATCTGTACTTTTACAATCAGTGATAACATTAATATTCTCTTGATATTCGTCAAGTAGTGCCATCACGCTTGCAGTTACTAAATCTCCTTTTGTTTTAAAAAACGTATAAATCGTTTTTTTAGAAATCCCGAGATCATCTGCTATCTCATCTAGCGTCACATGTTTGCTGCCAAGCTGTGTAAACTTAGTAATAGCATGCTGTAGCAAGATTTCCTTAGTAGCCATCTTATACTTTTATCTCCATCCGCCACCTAAGGCTTCGTATAAATCAACTATAGATACAAGCTGCTGTAGTTTACTCTCGATGATATTAAGCTCTGCATTAAGAGCACTTTGTCTTGCTGTAAGCAAATCTAGGTATGTTGCATAACCGTTTTTTAAGAGCTCCTCAGAGTTGGCTTCTGCTGCGCGTAGTGCAGTAACTTCTTTATTTATAAATTGGAACTTTTTTGTTTCTGCTTCATATTCAAATAAGGCATTTGATACTTCAGTTCCCGCAACAAGCAATGTCTTTTTAAATGCTAGTAAGCTCTGTTCTTGTTGTGCAATTGCAACTTCGCGCTGTGTTTTCAACTTTCGCTGGTTCAGGAGTGGTTGTGTTAATCCACCTATGACTGTTGCAAATAATGAATTTGCACTTAGTAGCTTATCAATCTCAAGACTCTGGAAACCTCCTGCTGCGGTTAATCGCAATGAAGGATATAAGTTACTCTTTGCAACATTAGTTAGCTCAAAAGACTGAATCAGATCAAACTCAGCTGCCATTACATCAGGTCTATTAGTTAATAGTGATGCTGGTACTCCTAGTTTTAATTCTTCATCTAGCACCTGGCTATCTAGTGAGCTTCTTTCAAAACGCTGTCCAGGTTTTCCTAATAAAATACTGAGTACATTTTCTGTTTTAAAAAGTGCTGTCTCAAGGTCTACTTGTAGTGCCTTTGCGTTGTTATACTGCGCTATGTTTTGATCTACTGCCACCTGTGTAACCTGTCCAGCATCTTTTAATGCTTTTATAGTTTCTACACTACGTTCTCTAGTTGCAACCGTTTCTTCTGTGATGGCTATCTGAGCATCTAGAGCAAGTAAGTTATAATAGGTGTTTGTGATACTTGCAACAAGCTGAGTTTTTACAGCTTGATGACCCGCTACACTTTTCAAATATGCTGCTTGCGTAGCTCTTTGGTTACTTCTTATTTTTCCCCAGATGTCTGCTTCCCAAGATAGATTTGCTGTGATATCAAATTGATCTGTAGCTCTATTGGTCAAAAACTGACCAAAACTGCGTGTTCTCAGAGAGTACTTGGTGTGTGAAATTTGCGCCTACATTCACTGTAGGTAAATAACCAGCCTTTCCTTGTTTCGCGTAAGCTTGTGCAGCAATCATCTGTTGTATAGCGATACGCACATCCATGTTATTTTCAAGCCCTTCTTGAATATACG